>DYHC01000074.1 GCA_020724325.1 Melioribacter roseus | reverse complement strand
AGTCTGGACCGTGTCTCAGTTCCAGTGTGGCTGATCATCCTCTCAGACCAGCTACCGATTGTAGCTTTGGTAGGCAATTACCCTACCAACTGGCTAATCGGATGCAAGCTCATCCATAGGCGTTTCAAGAACTTTAACAACATCATCATGCGATGCCGCTGCATTATACGGTATTATCCCGTCTTTCGACGAGTTATTCCGAACCCATGGGCAGATTACTTACATATTACTCACCCTTACGCCACTTTACTAAGGATATTGCTACCCCTTTCTCGTAGACTTGCATGTGTTAGGCACGCCGCCAGCGTTCGTCCTGAGCCAGGATCAAACTCTCCGTTATAAATTTTGTAAGCTTTTGTAATCTCAAAGTTAATCTTCTAAAGAATTTCTTTAGTTACTCACTCTGTCAAAGAACTTTTGTAAATGCGGACGAGAAAAATAATGCTTAATTTTTTTTTTGTCAAGAACTATATTAAAAAAATTAAGTGTTGGGAACTTCTCGAGGCAATATTTCAATGGTTACTAAAAAACACGGCGCAAAATGTAAGTATTCTACATAATATTTCCAAATGCTTTTACTAGTAAATCGAATATTTTTTTATAGGGGAACTAAAATTGTTGACCCCTGTTTAATTCAATATAAATTTCGAAAGAGGAATAAAATGGAAAAGAATGTAAAGAGTATAGCAACTATAAATCCTTTATCTGATTTAATCTCCGACGATATTTATTCACTTCTAAATTCAAAAGGATTAATAAATGAAAAATCAGTAAGGGATTATTCAATAAGAAAAAGGTTCCAGGAATTGAAAGCGCAAGATATTTCAGCAAGTGATGCTATTGAACGGATTAGAGTTGATCATCCTTATCTCCAATTTGATACGATTAGAAAAATTGTATATCAATTAAAATGAAATGTCTTGACAAATGCGCAAATGAAACCTATATTTCAGATGTATGCTTTCAGAATTAATAATTTTGGAAGCGTCGTAAGCCCAGTGCCTCCCCCCAACACTGGGCTTTTTTACTTAATTTAATAGAAGTTTTGGAGTATGAGATATTTTATTAACCAGAATTTGAACAACACCCGGCTTTTTTACTTAATTAAATAGAAGACTGAAAATGGCAAAGAAAAAGAGTTTCCTAAGAGAACATAAAATCAGGACATCTCCTTTTAGCGATTACTGGAACAAGTATAATTTCTATCTTTTATATCTGTCATTAGGTATATTAATAGTGGGATTTTACTTCATGTCAGTAGGAAACTGGGATAGTTTTATTTCGCTAAATATTTCACCGCTCATTTTAATAGTAACTTATTTAATACTGCTACCAGCGGTAATCCTGCTTAAACTCAAAACAAAGCAAAAGAATCCAAATGTTTCTAGCAAAAGTTAAGGGGAATATTATTTCCACACAAAAAAATAGGTTCTTGATTGGACATAAACTTCTATTAACTCAGCCCGTTGATTTCAAAGGAGAATTTATAGGCAACAAGGATGTAATTGCAATTGATTTGATTGATGCAGGAATTGGTGATAATGTGATTGTATGCCAGGAAGGAGATGCCGTCCAACAAGTACTGGGACATAAAAATGCTCCATTGAATACGATGATAATTGGAATCGTGGACAATATAGAGATTAATGAATAACTATTTCATATAGAATTTGACATCTGATAATTTAGATAATCTTTCTTACCTCAAATTTCTTCTAAGTATTGAAGGTATTGGTCCTCAAAAAATTTTAACAATTGTATCAAAGTTTAATTCAATAGAAAGCTTCGTAGAAAGTAGTTGGACTAATTTGAATTCTATTGATGGTATAAACCACGTTTTATCGAAACGATTAATAGAATCAAAAAGTAATTACCAGAGAATAAAAGATGAAACCGAAAAAGAGATAGAAGATTTATCCAAACTTAAAGCTCGTTTTATGACATACTGGGACGAAGACTATCCTGTTCTTCTGAAAGAAATTTTTTATCCTCCAATTTTGCTTTACTTACTTGGCAGTATTGATACATTAAAAAAAAATACAATCGCAATAGTTGGCACTAGAATGCCGACCAGCTACGGTAAATACCAAGCTGAATCCATGGCTAGAGAGCTCGCGTTAAATAATATTGTTGTTGTAAGCGGACTAGCACGAGGCATTGATTCCATTGCGCACAATTCTGCACTAAAATCTGGCGGAAAAACAATAGCAGTTATTGGCTCTGGTATTGATGTAATTTATCCACCTGAAAACAAAAATCTTTTTAATAAAATAATTGAGCAGGGTTTGATTATTTCTGAATATCCGCTCGGAACTAAACCAGATGCGCAAAATTTTCCTAAGAGAAACAGAATTATTTCTGGGGTCTCATTAGGAACACTAATTGTCGAAACCCGATTAAATGGTGGTGCAATGCAGACTGCTGCATATGCAATCGACCAGAATCGAGAAATTTATGCAATTCCAGGAAACATTAACAGCAAACAAAGCGAGGGTCCTAATTCTTTAATACAAAGAGGAGAAGCTAAACTAGTTCTTTCAGTTGACGATATACTGGATGAATTAATAAATAAACTCGATGTGAAGAAAAACAAAAAAAATGTTGAACAAAATCTGATGCTTAATTTATTCGAAGAAAAAATAATTGCCGTTTTGAATGAAGAGCCAAAACATATTGATGAGATTTCGAAACTTACTTCTCTTTCTGTCTCTGATTGCTTAGTAAATTTATTAATTCTTGAGTTTAAGGGAATTGTTAAGCAATTACCTGGCAAAGTATTCTCGTTAGATTAATATTTCTTCTTCCCTTTCCAAAAATTCTTCAATCTTTCTTTAATTCCTTTTTCATTTCCATTATCAGAAGGGAAATAATATTGTTTATTTTTTTGTTCAGACGGCATATAATCTTCTTCAACAAAATTATTTGGGAAGTTATGCGGATATTTGTAATTATTACTATAACCGAGTTCTTTCATCAATTTAGTTGGTGCATTACGCAAATGTAACGGGACCGAAAATTGTGGTTTACTTTTTACATCTCCTATTGCGGAATCAATTGCAATGTAAGTACTGTTACTTTTGGGTGAAGAAGCAAGATAAGTTGCACATTGTGAGAGAATGATTCTTGATTCTGGCATACCGATTTTATCGACAGAACTAAATGCAGCTTCTGCCAGAACAAGAGCATTAGGAGCTGCATTTCCAATATCTTCTGAAGCCAAAATAATCATTCTTCGTGCAATAAATAACGGATCTTCCCCTCCTTCTAACATTCTTGCCAGCCAATATACCGAAGCATCAGGATCTGAACCGCGAATACTCTTTATAAAAGCCGAGATTAAATTATAATGTTCTTCACCTGATTTGTCATATACAATATTTCTCTTCTGAACAGTCTCTTCAATTAATTGACGACTTAAAATGATCTTCTCATTATCTATTTCGTTTACAACAGCAGCTTCAAGAACATTGAGTAGTATCCTTGCATCGCCACCAGAGATATACATCAAATATTCTGTGTCTTCAATTGTAATATTTAAGGATTTTAAAAAGTCATCTTTACTCAATGCATAATTTAATATTTGTATTAGGTCGGACTTGCAAAGTTCTTCAATCAAAAAAACACGTACGCGCGAACGTAATGCCGGAATTAACTCGAACGAAGGATTTTCTGTTGTAGCGCCAATTAGAATTATCTCCCCTTTTTCAACTGCAGATAGTAATCCATCTTGCTGTGCTTTATTAAAACGATGAATTTCATCAATAAAAATGATTGTTCTTTGATTGATTTGTAAATTTCGGGCACCAATTTCTATTAGCTCTCTTAATTCTTTAATACCAGAAGACACTGCATTAATCTGAAAAAATTCTGAGTGGGTTGTTTCGGCAATAATTTTAGCTAATGTAGTTTTACCAGTTCCGGGCGGACCCCAAAATATAAGCGAACTAATGGATTGGTTTTCGATCATCTTTCTTAGTGGTTTACCTTCTCCAACTAATCTTTTCTGCCCGAAAAATTGGTCAAGACTTTTTGGACGGATTCTTTCGGCTAAGGGAACAAGTGGTATTTCAATTTTATTATTCAAGGTAATACTTCAATTTTCTTCAATTTTTAGAACACGTTCTTTTGGTTTCATCATATGATATTTTTCGCGTGCAACCTTCTCAATTTTTTCTTTGATAGTGTTCAAGGAATCAATTTCCATCTCAAGCGCTTTAATTTTGTCTTCAGCATTTTTTATTTGCAGATTGATATTATTAAGTTCTTTACGCAAACTAATAAACTTTAAAACACCATTCTGATTAAAAGCAAGGAAAGCAATTATCCCAAGAATTATGACAAACCATAATAATCGGATTGCAAATTTTCTATTTAACCTTGCCATCAAAGTTCATTCTGTATTATTCTATTTATCAGATCTTCGAAAGTAATACCAGCGGCGGCAGCCATTTTAGGAACCAAACTAAGATGAGTCATCCCCGGTAATGTATTTACTTCAAGACAGTATGTTTTATAATCCTTTGTTAGCCGGAAATCGACCCTCGCATAACTTTCGCATCCAACCGAATTGAAAGCAAGCAGTGCCTGATGCTGTAAATGATTTGAAACCTTAGGAGGTATTACAGCCGGCACAATGTATTCGCTTTTACCTGTTGTATATTTATGCTCGTAATCATAAAAACCATCTATTGGTTTAATTTCTAAGACCGGAAGCGCTTGTTTACCTAAGATTGCTACGGTAAGTTCTCTTCCCATAATATATTCTTCAACTAAAACAGTAGAAGCAAATTCGAAGGCTTTATTAAGTGCTGAGCCAAGTTCAATTTCGCCTCTGCAAATTGTTAAGCCAATTGTAGAACCTTGATCATTTGGTTTAATTACACATGGAAAACCAAAAAATTTTTTAATTTTTTCTCTTATCAAAGAAAGATCAGCTTCATCTTTATTAACGACAAACCATTTGGGAGTCGTAACATCAAAATGTTGAAACATAATCTTGGACATATATTTATTCATTGCCAAAGCACTTGCCAAAACTTTTGAACCAGTATATTTAATTCCTCTCATTTCCAATAATGCTTGCAAGGTTCCATCTTCGCTCCATTTACCATGTAAACCGATAAACACAATATCAACACCATCCAATAATGTTGAATTAATTGCTTCGAGCTGATTCTTATTAGATATTTCTGAAAAATCTTTTTCTTCGAAAAACTTATATTCTTCTTTAGGTTGTATTAATCCATATGCAGGGTCTATTACTTTTACATTATAACCAAGATCTAACAATGCTTTTAAGATAGATTTGCCAGATGCCTTCGATACCTCTCTTTCCGGCGATGTGCCGCCTACCAGAAGAGCAACATTAAGCTTTGAATTAACCATATAAATCCCGTTAATATTTTTAGAGTATTATTATTTCTCCTTGCAGATAAATTACCGTAGTATTCAGTGGCGGATCCTTTAGCATAAGCTTTATTACATACTTCAACCAGATTTAACTTTAGCAACATTGTTTCTCTATCTCTTCAATAATTTTCATTGATTCGCGGGCATCTTCGCCTGGGACGAACGGGGGATGATTGTTAAGAATCGATTTCTGTATGGACTTAATCATATAAGAAATTTTATTTGCCCGCTTACGGAATGCCTTTTTAGCTTCGCCTTGAAGATTGATGATTAATTTTGCAGAAACATTTTTCTTTCCAACAAAATTTTCGATGCTAATAATTCCTTTATGACCAAGTATTTCGATCCTGTTAAATGACCTATTAGTATTATAAGAAACATTAAAATACCCGTAACCACCTTTTTCGAACTTACATACAGCAGCTGCAAAATCTTCAACTTCGCATTTATATACTACGTTATCAATAAATCCTTTTACACTTATAATTTCTCCTCCAAATAATCTGAGCATATCAATCATATGCGAGCCAAGATCTCGCAAAGCACCTCCGCCGCTTAATTCTTTTTTGAATCTGAAGTTATCATTTGGCGGGTAATCAATATTAAATGAAGCAGAAACGGAAACAATTTTTCCAATCATTCCATTATCTACAAGTTCCTTGGATTTAAGCACAAGAGGATGAAAACGATGTGTAAAGTTAACAGAGAATAAAACATTATTCACTTTACAGGCATTAATCATTTCCTGAATTTGGTTAGAGTTCATCGCAACAGGTTTTTCACATACAATATGTTTACCTGCATTAGCCGATTCAATAACCTGATGATAATGGTTAACATTTGGCCCGGCAACATAAACAACATCAAAGTTACCTTTAAGGAATTCTTGATAGTTATTTGTATAATATTGTGCACCGAATTTTCCGGCAATATACTCAGCTCGTTTAATATCATTACTAAAAACGGAAATCAGTTTACTTCTTTGAACTAACGATAATGCCGGAAGAAAGGATGTTTCAACAAAATTACCGCAACCCGCAACTCCCCATTTTAATCTGCGTGGAATTGCTGCGTTCATAATTAATCTTCCTGGTGATGTTAAAAGCATTTTATAATCCTAGTTTTTTCATTAGCATTTTGATCGGTTTAGAATTCTGCATTACATAAAAATGTATTGCCGGAACCTTTCTGTTAATTAGCTCTTCTACCTGTTTCAAAGTCCATTCAACTCCAATTTCCATGGCGTGTTCTGGTTTTGCCTTATCGAGTTGTTCAACAAGTTCTGTGGGAATATCAATGTAGAAATTTTTGGGAATAGTATGTGCATGTGTTCTGGATGTAATTATTTTCAATCCGGGAATAATTGGAACGGTAATTCCTTCTTTTCTGCAGTTATCAACATACTCATAATAAAATTTATTATCATAAAACATCTGTGTAACAATGTAAGAAGCGCCGGCTTCAATCTTTGCTTTTGTATATCTTATATCGGTCAGAAGATTTGGAGATTCAAAATGTTTTTCCGGGTAACCACTTGTACCGATACAAAAATTCATTGGATAAGCATCCAATAAACCATCTTCAAGATATCTTCCGTTGTTTAGATCCGCTATCTGTTTAATTAAATCAACACCATATTCATTAACACTTCTGCCGTATTTAAGAGGTTTGTGAAATCCGCTTTCATCACCTCTTATTGCAAGCACATTATCGATGCCTAAGTAATGAATTTCTATTAAGAAATCTTCGGTCTCTTCGCGTGTAAATCCGGAACATAATACATGCGGCACAGCATCAATATTATATTTATTCTGAATAAGAGCACAGATTCCTAATGTACCCGGACGTTTTCTTTTTACTTTCATCTTCATATCGCCGGATTTTGTCTCTTCGTATATGACCTCGGCAGCATGGCTGGTAATATCTATAAACGGAGGATTGTATTTTACAATATCATCCAAAACTGAAAGAAGTTGTTTTATATCTCCACCACGTTTGGGCGGAATTATTTCAAAACTGATTAATGTTTCACTTGATTTATAAAGGTGTTCGGTTACTATCATATTCTATAATTATTTTGTGAACTAATTTAATACATTACTCAATAAACTTCTTGAAAGTGAATCTAAGGAATTAATTTTAGAAGGTGCCTGGAAGTATTTATAAATTTTTCCTCACTCAGCGGAATTTTAACATACTTGCCCTTAAGCCACATTTCTGTCATATCTTTATAGTGTGGGTTAAGAAAGTGTCCGGCTTGTCCGGTGGGTAAGTTCATATAAAAATAATCCGGGTCGCCAAAATCGTAAATGAATCGCATTGATGGACCAAGAATATTCTGGTAAGGTTCGGAACGATGCGGTTTGGATAAGTCTCTTTCTCTCTCGTAAATCTCATGGAATGAATATTCTGTATTGAATACGGTTGTTCCGTCACCGCCAATTTCAAAAGGACCAATATTTATAAGCTTATCAATAATTGTAGAAAACCCCGAAAACGTATGTTTGAATTTTACTTTATGGATTTTTCCCCACTGCCATAAGTAAATTTCTTTTCCAAGCTTCTCTTCAAGTTCTGTTAACGCGTCAACAAGACTTTGCCTAATAATATCATCTCTGGATTCAACTTGCAGCGTATTTACATTATCAAACAGATTAGTGGAGTTTTCTTTTAGGTATTTTGGAATTATTCGATATGGTATGTTAGCGAGAAATACATATTCCTTTAATAAGTCTTCGCCAAGATCATCTTCAAAAATATTTTTAATAAGGTGATGATAGAAATGGAGATAAATTGTAGGGACCTGACTCCCAGCCGACATTTCAAAGTTCCAGTTATCCAGTAATTCCAATGCAGTTAATAAGTTCTTATCACTTACCTTAGCATCTTTAAACGCATTCAAAATATATGGTACAATTTCTTTGGCATAAGGGGAATAAAAATCCATCTGGTAACTCTTAAAATCTTCTTTTGAATGAATCGTTTTCGAT
>DYHC01000073.1:1029-8426 GCA_020724325.1 Melioribacter roseus | reverse complement strand
AGTCGCTTCGCTCCTTCGGAATAACATTTCTCGGTCACTTCGTTCCCTCGAAATAGCATTTCTCAGTCGCTTCTCTCCTTCGAAGTGACTTTTCTGGATTTTTTAGATGTCTCTTATAAATACTGGTTGGTGGATAAAGTTTTTTCCAGATGTAAAACAGCTAAACTAAATATTGTTTCATTTCAATCTGTTGTTTACACTTTGCATAAACTTGCAGAGATCGTTTTTTGTACTAAAAGAGAAATTGTGTATCAAGTCGGAAGCTAGAACAATAATAGCTGGCTCAATGGCGAATCTGTACCGCTCATCAAGTATTGAGCTCGGACAAAATAATACCGTCAATATTGTACTGAAATGCCTGATTATAAAAAATATCTGGGTCATTAAATGAAGCTTAGAAAAGTTTTATTGTTTGCATTATTTTTTTATAGCTGCTCTTTCGCGCAATTTGATAGCAGTAATGTAGAAATAAATATTTCGGGATTTTATGATAGCGCCCGGCACTGGTATGATATTTATGATCAGGAGAAAATAATTACTCCTCTAAAAGATCAACCGCGATATAAACGAAACGATATTACGTCCATTGCAGATAATATACTTTTATTTCAGAAAGATAACGGAGGATGGGCAAAGAACTATGATATGCTGGCTATACTTGATGATGAGCAGAAGGAAATAATTCGCAGCTATAAATCGGTGTTGAATACAACTTTTGATAACGGTGCTTCATTCAGCCAGGCAGAATATTTAGCCAAAGCTTATTTTATTACTAAAAATGAAAGATATAAAACAGGTTTTTTGAATGGATTGAATTTTATTCTATCTGCACAATATCCCAATGGCGGTTGGCCTCAATTTTACCCGGATACTAATGGTTATCAAAGACATATTACGTTTAATGACGGTGCAATGATTGGTATTATGAAGCTTCTACAGAACATTGTTAATCGCAATCAGGAATTCTTTTTTCTTGATACTAATCAATTTCAAAAAGTTAACACTGCTTTTTTAAAAGGAATTGATTGTATTCTCAAGTGTCAGATTTATGATAATGGTAAACTTACTGCATGGTGCCAGCAGCACAATAAAATTACACTTAAACCCGAGAGCGCAAGAATTTATGAAATGGCTTCTATATGTAATATGGAAAGCGCAGACATTGTTGATTTTCTTATGAGCCTAGAAAATCCCGATGTTCGAATTATCAATTCAGTTAACTCTGCTCTTAAATGGTTTGAAGAAAGTAAAATTTTTGGAATAAAAGTAAAAACAGTTCAGGCAGAACCAATCGAATATATATATCATTCGACAAATATGGATAAAGTTGTAGTAGAAGATCCTTCCGCACCTCCAATTTGGGCAAGATTTTATGAGCTTGGAACTCACAAACCTCTTTTTAGTAATAGAGACGGTATCAAAGTTTATTCTCTTGATAAAGTTGAAAGAGAACGCCGAACGGGTTATGCCTGGTTTACATATTTGCCACAAATAATTTTAGATAAATATGAAAACTGGCTTTCAAAAAATAATTTGAAAAGCACTCAATACGTTTTTATGCTCTGTATGTTTTAAATGGCATCTAATATTTTTTTTTGCCAATTTGTCCCTGAAATTTTCTTAATTATTATTTTTCACCAGTATAAATAAGAAATTAAAAGGAATGCGAATACTATTATTATTTGTTGAAGTCGGTGTTTACTCAAAAAGAATTTTTGAACGTATGCTCTCTTCACAATTTAGATTAGAAATCTGCAGTAACGATCAAACTCTCAGCTCACTAATATAGAAATTCAATTTTGATAACTTATTGATGGATATCTCTTGAAATGGTACTAAGGACTGATTGAAATCAACCAAAGAATTTAAAAACTATGTTGGATATAAATTTATACCTATTATTTGTTTAGCGGCTCGTGCTTTTAGAAAGAATATTGAGAAAGTGTTCTCTACAGGGTAGATGAATGTTTAATTAAACCGATTGCAGCTTACTGGTTACTACTGTTTCTTTTAGATGCTTCTGAAAAAAATTAGGTTACAATTCTTCCCTGATTTTAATTTTCTTCTTTTGCTGGTTATGAATAAAGATGTAGAGTTTACATGTTCAATTTACTTGTATCATTTTCTCATGTTTAATTATGATAAAAAAAACTTATCGGTATAACATTTGAACAAAATTAAAAAATTATTCTTACAGATTATGAATAGAAGTTTAGAGCGTATTCCTGTTAAAATTAGGCGACTGGTACTTTTTCTGAGTTTTGGTTTGATTACTTATGCATTTACTGAGTCCGATTTGTTACATGTAAAACCCGGGGTGCAACTAACAGAGAGTTCCTCTATCTCATTTCTTATAGGAGAAAAAAATCTAAATAGAAATTTATTATATGACAAATCACTTAAACCGATATACTATTCAGAGAAGCCAAGGGCTCTCGACTATGCTGCATCGTGCTTCTCATTTATCAATAAAATTTTATCTCTACAGATTATTCAATCAGATCTTATTAAAGTTTTTATTCTTCTTTTAACAGCGGCATTTATTTTTTTGGGGATAAGAATATGGCAAATAATCTATAAAAGAAAAAAAGAGGCGCTTTATATGGAAGTTGTGTCAAAAAATTGTGAATTAGAGAAGATAAACGCCAATATTCTGGAAGAAATAAAATTGAGGAAGGAAGCAGAAAAACGTTTGATGAAGGAAATTGAAAAGCTTAAGGAAATAAATATTTCTAAGGATAAGTTTTTTTCTATTATTTCCCATGATTTGAAGAGTCCTTTTCAAGGACTTCTTGGATTTACAGAACTGCTTAGTGAAGAGTATGATCATCTTGATGAGCAATACAAAAAGAACCTGATTAAAGAAATTAGATCCTCCTCTCTACATATCTACAATTTATTACTGAATGTACTAGAATGGTCGCGTTTGCAAACTAACAGAACAGATTTTAATCCTGAAAAAATAAATCTATGGACAGAAATTGAAGGAGTTCGTAACCTCCTTATGATGAATGCAGCAAATAAAAATATTTCTATTTACAATGAAGTAAACAAAGAATGCTTTGTCTTTGCAGATGAAAACATGTTACGTTCGGTACTTCATAATCTTCTAAGCAATGCTATTAAATTTACCAGTTCAGGCGGTTACGTAAAGTTCAGAGCTTCATTAGCCGGCAACTTCTATGTTGTTAATGTTATCGATAACGGAACCGGTATAAGTCAAAATGATATCGGGAAAATTTTCTCTATCGGAATTCAATACACAACTAATGGAACGTTAAACGAAAAGGGAACAGGTTTAGGACTTACTCTTTGCAAAGAAATGATTGAAAAACACGGCGGAAGTATTTGGGTTGAAAGTAAAGAAGGAGCAGGTTCTTCGTTCCGATTCACATTGCCTAAATTTAAGAATCAAAGTCAGGATGCTTCAGTTCCTCTCGATTTATTCCCTAATCAAAATTAGCGCCAATTCATTAAATTGATTACTGAATAAAAAATCAATTGGCGGGTTTATGATTCGAATATCATCCATTATTACCATCTTTATAATTTTAGTATCAGTAAATCTCAAATCTCAAACTTTTGAAAAAATTAATTTAGTAATAAGCCATCCCAGTCAACCCCTTTCAGAATTTAAGGGATTTGGTGCGGAGTGGGATTCGCGTGCGTATGATTTGAACGGTGTAACAGATGAAGATTTTATGCTTATTGGCGATAGAATTAAATTTATGAAAATGCCTATTGTAAGGGTTATGATGCAGACAAGGTGGTGTTACAGCAAATCTTTAGGTTTCGATTGGGAAAACAGAGAGATGCAATTGCTTTACCGTCACTTAAATTTTTGTCAACAGTACGGGATTGATGTAATACTATCCGATTGGGGAATAGAAGTTGACTGGCTTGCCGTTGACGGAATTGAAAGGATGGATAACCCGTTATATGCAGAAGTAATAGGAACTTATCTCGATTACCTGATCAATAAAAAAGGGTTTTCGTGCATAAAATATTTTGGTTTAGTAAACGAACCAAACTATGAAGTTGGAAATTTTGAACGATGGCGTAAAGGTGCAGAGAATGTATTCCAGATTTTAAAAGACAGAGAGCTTGATAAAAAAATTAAATTCATTGGACCGGGTCAAAGTAATGATGACGAATGGTTTTTTAATACTGTTGATGAAGCGCGGTATATGTTCGATGTGTATGATGTTCATATGTACGCCTGGAAAGATAAAACTGCTAAGGGAAGTGTTCAAACCGATTTAACTAAATTATGGAATTATGCAAAATCGGTTGATCCAAAAGCGCAACACAAACTTTTTTTTGTTACCGAAGCAGGAATGAGAGATGGTCAATCCGGTGCAATAAGTACTCAAATTAATAGCTTTTATTATGGTCTGTTTATGGTAGATTATGCAATTCAAGCCGTTCATTCCGGTGCTAATGCGGTTCTTGCATGGATGCTTGATGATAATAGCCATCCTGATTTTCAGTGGGGAATGTGGTCTGATAAAAAGAATGGCATGACTTTACGTCCTTGGTTTTATAGCTGGTCTTTATTAACAAAAATGTTCCCGGCTGGTTCGGATGTTTATAAAATTCGTTCACGGACAATTAACATTCGTGCACTTGGGACAAGGATAAATAACAACGGAAAAAATGATTGGTCATTTTCGATTGTAAATGTTAATTCAACTCCCGCCAAAGTTTTTCTTAAGGTTGATAATGAAGGCGAATATAAATTCAAACAATATTTATATAACGAAAATGAAATGAAATCCGATACAAATGGTTATCCCGTTCCGGTCAATTACATATCAGCAAATTTAAGCGAAGGAATTGAACTTGACCTCAAACCGCAATCAGTTCTGTTTTTAACTACTTTGCCACAGTAAAGACATGAATGGTTTTGCAGAGAAAAGTTTTCACTACTGGATTGTAAACAAACCATTCGGAGTTTTATCCCAATTTACAGACAAAGACGGGCGAAGAACCCTAAATTCAATTTACAACTTTCCAAAAGATGTTTATCCGGTTGGAAGACTTGATATGGATAGCGAAGGACTTTTGTTAATAACCAATGATAAAACCCTTACTAATATTTTATTAAACCCAAAATCTCAAACCGAAAAAGAATATTTTGTTCAGGTAGAAGGAATTCCGGATGCAAATGCTCTCGATAAACTACGAAAAGGTGTAATTATAGAGGGTAGAAAAACATTACCTGCAAAAGTAAAACAAATTGAAGAACCTGAATTTGAACCAAGAACTCCGCCAATAAGAGTGCGCAAAAATATTCCGGTCTGCTGGCTAAGTATTATAATTACAGAAGGGCGCAACAGACAGGTAAGAAAGATGACCGCTGCTGTTGGCTTTCCTACATTACGTTTGGTAAGGGTTAGAATTAAGAACCTTACTATTGCGAATATGAAAACCGGTGATTTGAGAGAACTTTCAAAAACAGAAATAGAAGGATTAAAGGAATAATTCTATTATTCTGATTAGAAGTTGTCTCAAAAGAAATTGTACAAATAATAAATCATTTTAAATTCAGCTTTAATCAAAACTTGTCCACCGTTATCTGGCGAACCTGTCCGCCGTTATCTGGCGGACCTGTCCAGGTACCATCATTTAATAATTTTATTTTTGATACACCTTCAGGATTATTAATCAGTTAAATTCTATTTATGACCCTGAACGTGTATTGTTTTTGAAATCAAAAATTCAGATTCAATCCTGCGTAATATGATCTTCCTAATGTTCCATAGTAAAGTACCTCTTCGTAATCTTTATTGAGCAGGTTTTCTATACGCGCAGTTATCTGCAAATAATCCAATATTTTGTAAGAACCGGCTATGTTGATAAGGTAATAGTCATTCATAGTTATCCGCTCTGCCGGAAAGGTTGAAAAGTCTTTATCTTCTTTTTCCCCGACATAGTAGATTCCCAAATTCATATTTAGTTTCTCGTTATCGTAATTAATATTGAACGAAGCGCTTTGTTTTGGACGCCTTAATAATGGTTTGTTGAAATCTTCACTTCCTTCGAAAAGATCTTTGGTTTCAGTAAATGTATAGTTTGTATTTACTGAAAATCCGTTTAATTGTTTTATTGAAAAATACAATTCAACACCCCTTGTTGATGCCCTTGCAATGTTAACTGTTCTATAATTGTTATCGAAGCCGAACATGTTTTCAATTCGAAGATCGAAATAAGTTACGCCGGCAGTTAATTTGTTCTGCATAAAATATTTTTCTATTCCTAAATCCCATCCCTTGCTTTTTTCCGGTTTTAAGTCAGGGTTACCCCACATTGGGTCGAACAAATTAAAAAGCGAAGGAGCTTTGAATCCGGTTCCATAAGTGAATTTTAATTTCATGTTCAGTTGATCAGAATAATATGCCGGTGCAATTCTGTAAGTAAGTTCATTACCAAATTTTTGATGATTTTCCAGCCGCAATCCAGCAGATGTAAATAATGTGCTTGCAATATTAAATTGATTTTGAATATAAATACCCGTTGAAACAGCTTTGCTTTCCGGAAAAATACTCTGATAAGGTCCCCATTCACTTTGGCTGTAATAACTTGTGTTGGCTTTTTCTTGTTCGGTTTCAATGCCTAGTGTTAACAGATTATTGTTAATAAATCTGAAATTGTTTTGCCAGTCCAGCTTGATTCTCGAAGCTTTATTATAACCGTCCGAATAGGTCATTGGGCGGGAAGTATCATAATTATCAATTGCACTTCCAGCTCTTCTCATTAAAGATGCTGTTAACTTAGTTTCCCATGTATCATTGAAAAAATTTTTTATGTAACCAAGCCGGAATAACTGTTCTTCAATTTTGTATATATAATTCGGGTCGTCACCAAATTTTCCGCTATGATCCAAGTCGCTTTCTGCTTTTGTTAACTTGTAACTCAAATTGACTTTCCCGAATTCATTAAGATTAATTCCGATGCCTGAGGTAAATCCATTAAGAGAAAAACCATCCTTTTCAATGTTACCGTACTTAGAATTACTTGCGGAAATACCATCGCTGCCCGATCTGTTTAGTGAGAAAAAATAGTTCATAAGTCCAATGGTTCCCGACGAGCTTAAATTAGCTAGAAAGAAATTATTGGACCCGCCTTCGGTTTGAAACGAATGATTCTTTTTCGGTTCGCCGCTCTTTGTAAAAATACTTATTACTCCGGCTAAAGCATCGGAGCCATATAAAGTGCTTTGAGGTCCCCGGATAATTTCGATTCTATCAATATCGTATGTGCTTAGGAATGAAAAATCGAATGCATTATTCGGTGATGAAGGATCGTTCAATTCGACACCATCGACAATAACCAGAGTGTGATTAGAATTTGTTCCGCGCAAAAAAACATTTGAAAGTTTACCGGTGCCGCCCATC
>DYHC01000073.1:481-1019 GCA_020724325.1 Melioribacter roseus | reverse complement strand
ATGATTGTTAATCCGGGTATTTCTCTTAACAAATCCACAACAGAATTATGTTGACGTTGAGTAATTTGCTCTCTAGTAATAATTGTTACAGAACTTGCAATACTGTAATACGGTGTTTCTGTTCGAGTAGCAGATACAATTACTTCGTTTAAGGTTGTTTTAATTGTATCGCTTTGCGCCGAAGCAGCAAACGCTCGAAAAAAAAGTAATACAAATAAGAAATGTTTTAGCATAGAAGTTACTCCTTAAATTATGTAACGATTCCTCCGTTACCTTGGTTAAAAAAATAACTCCGTGGGTTTGATAAAGAAAAGAAGATTTGATATGTAATAAATTAACCAAAACCTCACCCGCGAAGGTTACAACCGTTTATAAGTTGTGTTGATTATAATTTAATTTTGGGCAGGTCTCCTGGCTCTTCCGGTTTTCAGTCGTCTTCCCACCACGAATCTACGCAGCAGTGACATAGTGACTGAAAACTTTTGTGTTGAATCAAAAGAAAGTAATCAAAATAAGAATCCGTACATGTCCATTAAAA
>DYHC01000073.1:0-471 GCA_020724325.1 Melioribacter roseus | reverse complement strand
ACAGTTGCGGGGCAGCACCGGACTTTAACCGGTTTCCCTATTAAGTCCTAATTACGGACACCAAAAATTGTTTAAGAACTTGAACCAAACATAAAAAAGTTAGTTTTCAACAGCAAATTAATTCTATGAGGCTGTGTTTAATTGCATAACCCGGCCGTAAAAATACAATAAGAAGGATACTTAGTTTTAAGTTGCATTAGCACCTTTAGCATAGGCTTCTCTGTAACGCTATCAGTGGTATTTGCTGGAAGAGTTGTGTAATGTTAGCTGCTTTTTCCAAAGTTTTCCGGTAACAAACGCCAATAATAAGTTCTTTTAGAGCAAATGGTTCACAATAACCGGAAGAGTTGTTTTTGATATAACTATTTTCAGTTAAGGGTTAATGAATCTCTGCTTCACAATATTACAACATTTAGTATAAAGTCCTATTAAATTGCTAAGGACTGCTTAATGAATAAAATAATTTCTATT
>DYHC01000072.1:4835-8429 GCA_020724325.1 Melioribacter roseus | reverse complement strand
CTATGTATAAATTAGAGGGAGAAAAATATTTTTTACACGATATTTTCAGAAAACTTCAGTTTGCCTTCAAAGGATATTTTGTACTAAGGCATTACGCAAATTCATTAGGAGCCGAAGTTCTTAATGCGAGTTCAAAAAGCTACATTGATGCGTTTGATAGAATAAGAATTACCGGATAATATTCTAATATCAACCTTTGCTTACCAATGAATTGCACGATTCATTTACCTATCAAGATTTTGTTTTTTCTTAAAGTCAAAAACTCTAATTTTGCAAAACAATATTCCAAACGGAGGCATTATTGAGTTCAGGAAATTTAGCATCCCGCATCTTTAACAAATCATTAGATTACATTGAAATCGTCGGCAACAAACTCCCCCATCCGGCAACATTATTTGGTATCCTCGCATTGTCTGTAGTATTTGTTTCATGGCTGGGAAATTTACTTGCCTGGGAAGCAATTCACCCTGGCGATGGTTCACAAATAACCGTAAAAAGTTTAGTTGACGGCGATGGACTAAGATGGATTTACACAAATATTACACACAACTTTGTAAACTTTCCGCCTCTCGGTTATGTGCTTGCTGTAATGATTGGAATTGGTGTTGCGGAAGGATCGGGTTTATTTACTTCGATGATACGTGCGCTTGTTCTTAACGCTCCTAAAAAACTTATTACCGGTTCAATTGTTTTGGCAGGAATTGTCTCTCATCTGGCATCCGAAGCCGGTTATGTTATTTTGATTCCGCTCGGAGCACTCATTTTTCATGCATTAGGAAGACATCCAATGGCTGGATTAGCCGCTGCATTCTGCGGTGTTAGTGGAGGGTTTGGCGCTAGCTTTCTTATCGGCTCTGTAGATCCCATACTTGCCGGATTATCGCAATCGGCTGCACAGATAATCGATCCAACAATATCAATTAATGCGGCTGTTAATTTTTATTTCATGTTCGTATCCGCTTTCTTAATTGTTGTTCTGGGAACCTGGGTAACTGAAAAAATTGTTGAGCCGCGGCTAAAGAGTTACGATGGTAAAGCAGAAAAAATTGCTGTTGAATCAATGACGGCTATCGAAAAGAAAGGACTTAAGTGGGCAGGTATAAGTTTACTAATAATTCTTGCACTGCTCGCTTTAACAGTAATTCCAGAAAATGGATTGTTCAGAAATCCGCAAACCGGCGCTGTACTTCACTCCCCTTTCTTCGATGGAATTATTACCGGCATTCTTGTTTTCTTTCTTGTTCCGGGTTTGGTTTACGGAATAATTGTTAAATCGATTAAGAATGATAAAGACATGATGAAACATATCATCAAGTCGATGGGAACTATGGCAACTTATATTGTTCTTGTATTTTTTGCAGCACAGTTTGTTTACTTTTTCCGTTATAGTAATTTAGGATTGATCCTTGCGATACAGGGCGCCCAATTCTTAAAAAATATTGGACTAACAGGAATACCGCTAATTATAGTGTTTGTTTTGTTAACTGCATTAATTAACATGTTTATGGGAAGTGCTTCTGCAAAATGGGCAATTATGGCTCCGGTTTTTATTCCGATGTTTATGCTGCTCGGTTATCATCCGGCACTTACTCAAGCAGCTTTTAGGATTGGTGATTCGGTTACAAACTTGATTACACCTATGATGAGTTACTTTGCATTAATTGTAGCTTTCGCGCAAAAATACAACGAGAAGTACGGCATAGGAACTATCATTTCTACTATGATTCCTTACACTATCATTTTTACAATATTCTGGACTTTACTGCTTGTAGTATGGATGTGGATTGGTCTGCCGACCGGACCGGACGGACCGCTGTTTTTAAACTAACCGCTAATAGAGGCGTAAAATTTTACGCCTCTAACCATTATTTACTATAAAAACTTTAATCTCAATTAGAATAATAATTTTCATAAATTTGCTCTTAGTTAAAGCGAGGGTTTATGAACGGCAAAACAATTCTAATTACCGGCGGAACGGGTTCTTTCGGCAAAAAGTTTGTTGAGACTGTCCTTAAAAAATATAATCCGAAAAAAATTATTATTTACAGCCGCGATGAATTAAAGCAATTCGAAATGCAAAACGAATCAATTTACAATAAAGATGGTGTTTTAATGCGCTATTTTATTGGAGATGTTAGAGATGAAAAACGTCTTGTAAGAGCAATGGAAGGCGTTGATATTGTTATTCATGCTGCTGCTCTTAAGCAGGTTCCTGCAGCCGAGTATAATCCGTTTGAAGCTGTTAAAACAAATATTATCGGCGGTCAGAATGTAATTGATGCTTGCTTTGAATGCGGCGTGAAAAAAGTTATTGCCTTAAGCACTGACAAAGCCGCTGCTCCTATAAATTTATATGGAGCGACAAAACTAACATCTGATAAGTTATTCATTGCCGCTAATAATTACAGAGGGACGCGCGATATAAAATTTTCTGTCGTTCGATACGGCAATGTTATGGGAAGCCGCGGTTCGGTTATTCCCTTTTTCGTAGAAAAGAAAAAAAGCGGCGTACTTCCTATTACTGATGAAAGGATGACGCGCTTTAATATTACTTTGCAGGAAGGTGTAAATTTTGTTCTCTCCTGCCTCGAAAAAATGTGGGGCGGCGAATTGTTTGTCCCCAAAATTCCTTCGTTCAAAGTAACCGACATAGCAAAAGCCGTTGCGCCAGAATGTAAAATTGAATTAGTTGGAATTCGCCCGGGCGAAAAAATACACGAGGAAATGATAACCGAAGCTGACGCACTGAATACCGTTGAATTCGAAAAATATTTTGTAATTCTCCCTTCGGTTCAGCTTGGCGATAACCCCGAACTTAAGTTATGGGATACAGAAAAATTTAGAACAACAAGTAATTCCAAAGAAGGCAAGTTTTGCGAATTCGGATTTAAGTATAATAGCGGAACAAATCATTGGTTTCTTTCGGTTGAGGAATTGAAAGAGTTGATTAAAAATAACGTGATTAGTGATTTGTGATCGATAATTTGTTGCTGGTGTTCTGGTTATTGATGCTCCGGTTATCTGGCGTGTAGTAAAAATTGTGAGATATGAAAAATAAAATAAAATCTTTTGAGGATTTAGAAATACTGAGACTATCGCATTCGTTTGTGTTGGAGGTTTGTAAAATTATAAAATCATTTCCAAAAACTGAAAATTATATTCTTACAGAGCAGATAATTAGAACAGCACATTCTATTCCAGCAAATATTGCCGGGTGCATGAAAAGATTTTCTACAAAAGAACTCACACGGTTTTTAGTTTTCGCCAGAAGTTCAGTCCAAGAAATTAAGTACCATTTAATTCTTGCTAATAATTTAGGCTATATTGACACGAACACTTTTGAAAACTTTAACAACAACTACACACTTTTAGGAAAAAAGATTAATTCATTAATCTCATCAATCAAATTCTAATGAAAAAGAAAAAATCAAATATTTCACCCCGATCAGCTTATAATCGACATCCGGCAACTGATAATCAGAAACCCAATTACCAATCACAAACCGCTAAAATTTATTATTATGGTAAGCAAACAATAGATAGTTCCGATATAAAAAGCGTTGCTAAGATTCTACCTTCTCAATTCATTACACA
>DYHC01000072.1:0-4825 GCA_020724325.1 Melioribacter roseus | reverse complement strand
CCGGTATCCCAACACTTTGAAAAAGAATTATGCAATTACTTTGGCTCCAAATATGCTTCGGCAGCTGCTAATGGAACAGCAGCGCTTCATTTAATTGCGCTTGGACTTGATTGGAAAAGGGACGATGTAGTAATAACTTCCCCTATTACATTCCTTGCCAGCGCAAACTGCGCAATATTTGTAGGTGCGCGCATTGATTTTGCAGATATTGAAAGTAAATCATACACAATTGATCCTAACAAACTTGAGGATAAATTAAAATATTATTCCCGCATTGGTAAAAAAGTTAAAGCTGTTGTTGCTGTTGATTTTGCCGGTCATCCTTGCGACTGGGATTCCTTAGCATCACTTAAGAAAAAGTATGACTTTCAATTGGTAAATGATTTCTGTCATGCACTTGGTGCTGAATACAACCAGGACATTCATTACGCAGTTAAATATGCCGATGCAGTTAATCTAAGCTTTCACCCGGTTAAACACATCACTACCGGCGAAGGCGGCGCTGTCTTAACCAACAACCCCGAACTTGACAAACGAATAAAAATTTTACGCACTCATGGAATGACTAAAGACGAATCATTACTAGAAAAGAACGATGGTCCATGGTACTACGAAATGCACGAGGTAGGTTATAACTATAGAATTACGGATTTTCAATGCGCACTTGGTATTAGTCAGCTTAAAAAACTTAATAAGTTTCTCAAGAAGAGACGTGAGATTGCCAAATATTATAACCAAGCGTTTGGAGAGAGGAGTGAATTTATTATTCCTTCAGTTTCCCAAAATGTAAAGCATGCTTATCATCTATATCCGCTTCAAGTAAAATTTGACGGGTTAAAGGTTGACAAAAAAGAATATTATTACCGCCTTAAAGAACTTGGTGTTGTTTTCCAGGTTCATTATATACCTGTTCATTTACAGCCTTATTACAGAAAAAATTTTGGCTTCAAACCGGGCGACTTTCCTTTAGCAGAAAAATTCTATGAACAGGAAATTTCAATCCCGATCTATCCTACTTTAACAAAAAAAGATCTCGCAGTAATTTCCAAATCTATTATTAAAGCTCTTTTAACGAAATGAAAGTTTCGATTATTACTGAAGGACTTGAAAACATTGGTCATGGTCACATTACCAGATGCCTCTCATTGTATGAGGCGTTTGCAGAACGGAATATTTATCCAACCATTTATGTAAATGGAGACAAACACGCACAGCTGCTTCTTACTAACTGCCGGTATAAAACAATAGATTGGCTCACACATCCGGCTAAGCTTATTGCTTACATCAACAACAGTGATATTATTATTGTTGATTCCTACCTTGCCGGCAAGGAGTATTACAATAATTTTATTAAGCTGTCCCGGCATTCTCTTTTTGTTGATGATAATTTACGCCTCGATTACCCCGAAGGAAATATTTTAAACGGTACTATTAATTCAGAAAACTTTCCGTATAAAAAAACGAATAATAATTTTCTTCTGGGCGCTAAATATATTCCTGTTAGAAAAGAATTCTGGAACATTCCCCAGCGCAAGTTTAACAAAAATATTCAATCTATATTAATTACGTTTGGCGGTCAGGATATTAGAAATTTAACTCCAGATATTCTTAAAAACATGATTGATCTTTATCCCGATGTTATTAAGAATGTTGTTGTAGGAAGCGGATTTAAGTGTGTTGATAAGATTAAAAAATTAGATAATCGAAATGTAGTGTTCCATTATTCTCCCGATGCAGTAAAAATGAAAGAACTTATGATTTCAAGCGATGTTGCAATTACAGCTGCCGGACAAACCCTTTATGAACTCGCAGTTACGGGAACTCCTACAATTGCAGTTGCTGTTGTTGAAAATCAGTTGAACAATATTCGCGAATGGAAGAAGAAAGGATTTTTACTAGATGCAATTCAGCATAACGATCGATTTTATCTCCGGAAGATTAATGAACACTTAAGTAAAATGATAAACATTTCTACCAGAAAAAAATTAAGTATAATTGGCAGAGACAATGTTGACGGGCAGGGGCCAAGAAGGGTTGTAAGTTACTTAATAGATAAAACATGCCATGAGTCAGGGTTTTATTTTCGCAAAGCTGTTGAAACCGATTCCGATCAGGTTTACAAACTTTCAAATGACCCTTCTGTTAGACAAAACTCAATCAACACACGACCAATTGAATTGGAAGACCACCAAAATTGGTTTGCTGATAAAATCCTGGACGACAATTATGTTTTCTATCTGGTCTTTGACAAGAAAGATAATTTTATCGGGCAGATACGGTTTGAACTAAGTATTGATTCTGCGGTTACTTCTATTAGTATTTCCGGTGAGTTTAGAGGCAAAGGATTATCAAAAAAAATTATTCAAACGGGTTGTTCAAAAATTTTTTCCGAACATCATCAGATTAAAAAAATTATTGCTTATATCCGTCCGGAAAACCATGTTTCGATAAACAGTTTTACTTCTTCCGGATTTGTGCTTGAGAGCGATGAATTAATTAACGGACACATCTTTTTAAAATATTTTCTGAACAGAACGTAACAATGAAAATGAGAATTGGAAACATCGAAATTGGAGAAAGCAACAGAGTCTTTATAATTGCCGAACTCTCTGCCAACCATAATCAGCAATTTGATATTGCCGTTGAATCGATTAAAGCAATTAAGAATTGCGGCGCCGATGCTGTAAAACTTCAGACTTACACTCCCGATACTCTTACAATAAATAGTAACAAAGACTACTTCAAGATTCAGCAAGGAACAATCTGGGATGGAACTACACTCTACAAACTTTATCAACAAGCATACACTCCGTGGGAATGGCAGCCGAAACTAAAAAAAATTGCAGAAGACCTCGGGTTAATTTGCTTCTCTTCCCCATTCGATAATTCTGCTGTTGACTTTTTGGAGCAGATGAATGTTCCTGCTTACAAAATTGCCTCGTTTGAAATTGTAGACATTCCATTAATTGAATACGCAGCTTCAAAACAAAAACCGATGATAATCTCAACCGGAATTGCGACACAACAAGAGATCAGGGAAGCAATTGATGCTTGTAATAGAATGGGTAATAATCAGATCGCATTATTAAAATGCACTTCGGAATATCCTGCTAAGATTGAAGATGCTAACCTGAATACGATTCCATACTTGCAAAAAGAATTTAATACAATAGTTGGACTTTCAGATCATACAATCGGAACAACCGTTCCTGTTGCGGCAGCTGCTCTCGGAGCTAGAATAATTGAAAAGCATTTTATACTCGATAAAAAAATTGGCGGCCCGGATTCCTCATTTTCTCTTGAGCCGGATCAATTTAAAATAATGGTAGATGAAATCAGATCTGTTGAGTTAGCACTTGGGAATTATTCATTCAATCAAACCGAAAAAATTAAAAAGAGCCGAACTTTTGCACGTTCTCTTTTTGTAACAGAAGACGTTAAGCAAGGCGAAATTTTTTCTGAAAAGAACATCCGCTCCATTCGTCCCTCTAACGGATTATCACCAAAATATTTTCCGGATATTATCGGAAAAAAAGCAAAAGTTGATATTGAAAAGGGAACTCCATTAAGCTGGGACTTAATTGAATAACGAAACCAAATCTAAAGTTGCAATTGTTCAGGCACGTTACGGCTCAACGCGTCTTAGAGGAAAAATATTCAAAAATCTTTCTGGCAAGCCGATGTTGTGGCATGTGTTGAACCGGATTTCTTATTCCAAACTAATTGATAAAGTTGTAGTTGCTACAACAACCGACCCGTTAGACAATAAGACAGAAGATTTTTGTAAAGAAAATAAAATTGGTTTTTACCGTGGAAGCATTGATGATGTTTTAACAAGATATTACGAAGCTGCTATGCAATTCGAAGCTGAGATTATTATTAGAATAACATCGGATTGCCCGCTGGTTGATCCTGTAATAGTTGATAAAATGTTGAACGAATTCATCAATAACCCTAACAGCTGTGATTATTTGAGTAACATTGTAAAACGAACTTTTCCGCGCGGACTTGATACCGAAATATTTTCTTTCGATGCTCTTGAGAAAGCATTCGCAGAAGCTGAAACCGGTTCTGAAAGAGAACATGTTACTCAATACATTTACTCTCATCCGAACCTGTTCACAATTAAAAATTACGCGAACGATGTTGATTATTCGTTTTATCGCTGGACTGTTGATACTGAAGAAGATTTTAAGTTGATAGAAGAGATTTACAATTCTTTATACACGTCCGGGGAATTATTTTTGTTTGATGATGTTCTTAGATTAATGCAAAAGAATCCATCTTTAATAAATATTAATAAGAATGTAAAACAAAAACCGGCATAATTTTTTTACTTCCATTAATTTGGAGATTAAATGAAAAGAAGAAATTTTATAAAAACCGGTGTTGTTGCTGGAAGTGGAATATTACTTGGACATCTGCCTTCTCAAATCACTTTTTCTAAATCCACAACAAGTATCAGTAATCCAATTGTTGTTTCTACATGGGAGCCAAACTTAAAATCTAATGCACGTGCTATGGAAGTTCTATTAAGCGGAAAAAATTCGCTTGATGCAATAGAGCAGGGCATTAGGGTAACCGAAGCAGACCCGAATGATACGTCTGTTGGATACGGAGGTTTTCCTGATGCCGATGGAATAGTAACTCTTGATGCTTCCATAATGGATTGGAAAGGAAATGCCGGCTCCGTTGCATTTCTGCAAAATATTATGCATCCAATTTCTGTTGCGCGGTTAGTAATGGAAAAAACTAAACATGTTATGCTTGCCGGCGAAGGAGCAAAAAAGTTTGCGCTTACAAACGGGTTTAAAGAGGAAAACCT
>DYHC01000071.1:327-8442 GCA_020724325.1 Melioribacter roseus | reverse complement strand
AGAGATGGACAAAATATTGGCTCAAAGAAAAATTTTAGTGTTATAGAAATAACATGTGGGGTTATAGAACATTCTAAAAAAATTGAAATACAATCATTTTTCTAATTAAATTATAACTAGATAGTTGTATAGAAAATTGGTAAACGACAGTAAAAAATGTTTTCAATAATGTTAGCTTCGGTTCGGTTCATATGAGAGGTAGCGCCATGCTAGGTTTTGAAATTATTAAAGGGATGCCAAACTTAGAAAAAATAATTTCGCTACTGAAAAAATGGTTTTTATCTGTTCTTGAAAATATTGCGCCTTATTCCGGCAATTCAAAGCTGCGAGGTTAACTAACTATCCAAAGTTTTACAGATAAAAATAATGAAGGTTTTCTCGAAGTTTCAGCAGGTTACTCACTTTGGGTCAGCAGACATCAATCAGCTTTAGTAAATGCACAGATGATTCTTTATCTCTATGAATTAGAAACGAACAACGAAGCCGAACAGAGGGTTAATTGGCCTTTAAATATTATGAAGAATAATATTGTCTGAAATTTTTACGAACTCTTTGATGTAAATGCCGGGATTCAGAGTATTTGATATAAAAGTAATTTTACTTTTGCAAACGGACAAGTTGCTGATGGACTTTTAGTTGCATACGAGCATACAAACAAAAACAATACCTTGATGCAGCAATCAAAGCACTCGATTGGCTGAAAATAAATTAGTCATTGATCGATAACAACATTCTCTATTTTACAGAAGACAAGTTTTATCAACCTTTCGCGGCTGTTTCTGCACTTAGTAAAGCTTATAAATTAACAGGAAATAAAGATTATTTGATTATCACACGAGCAGTTGGTAATTGGATTATTAATCAGATGAAATCCCCTTTCGAGGGATTTGCAGATAAAAATTGATGGACTGTAGATGAAGGATTAGAAGCAATTGTAAGTATTTGAGAAATTTATTGTAATTAGATTTTCAGAGAAGAAAGCAAGATCATGTAATATCTCGCCAATAATCATTAATAATTTTTGAATATAATTTTTTTTCGTCGTCACTCAAAAAGCTAACTTGTATAGTATTTAGAGAAATCTTACGAAGTTCTTCGAAAGAATATTTTAATTTATCATATAGAAGAAAGAACTCATCTGTAATATCCGCTCCGAACATTGGAGGGTCATCGGAGTTAACAGTAACCAACAACCCCCTTCTAAAAAATTTATCGAACGGATGTTCATTGAGTGAAGAAAATACTCTAGTTTTCAAATTACTTGTTATACAAACTTCAAGAGGGATTTGTTTATAATAGAGATATTCTACCAAATCAGAGTTTTCAATAGCTCTAACGCCATGTCCAATTCTTTCAGCTTGTAATTCATTAACCGCAGTGAAAATCGATTCAGCACCGGCCGATTCTCCAGCATGTACGGTGGTCCTAAATCCCTTTTTTTTAGCTTCAAGAAAAACTTCCTTAAAGAGGATAGGAGGAAAATCTAATTCATTTCCCCCTAATCCAACACCTACAATTCCTCTATTGAGGAAAGGAGTTGTTTGTAGGAGTCGATGCATCGCATCTTTGTTGCCATGGTCTCGGACTATATCAGCAATCAAACCGCACTTTATCGGCAATTCATTTTCTGCTTTTTGAATACCCGATATTATTGCTTCTGTAATTTCTTCCATTTTCAATCCGTTAGGGACAAAATCCCACGGCGAGAAGAAAACTTCTGCATAAATCACATTTTGAAGCGACAAATTTTTTATTGTCTTATAAGTCGACTCTTCAAAATCTTCCGGTCTTTTGAAAAATTGATTTTTCCAAAACCATGTTTTAATAAAATTTGGAAAATCTTTGAAAATAAATTTCTTCTTGAGATCATCAATTGATTTTAGTTCAGGATCACTACCATATTTTTGAACCAATTCAAAGAGAAAATCGAAAGTGAAAGCCCCTTCAAGATGAAGGTGAATTTCCGCTTTCGGCATTTTTTTTATCACATTCGGTATTTGTTCAAAAGCAAGCATTTAATTTCCTAATAAAATTGTCCCATTAGAATAGAAAAGGCCCGCTATTGTCGCAGTTAAAAGATTGGCAAGTGTTGCACCAATGACAGCACGAATACCCAATTTTGAAATATCTTTAATTCTTTCAGGGGTGAGAGCAGCGTAACCGCCAACAAAAATTGCAATTGAGGCTATATGAGCAAATCCAGTAATTGCATATGTAGTAATTACGGCAGACCTCATAGAAGACAAACCACCCGATGCTATTAGTTTAGCAAGATCCTGGAAAGCCGGTATTTCAGTAAGGACCAACCTTTCCCCTATTACTTTTGAAATAGCAGCGGCATCATTTAACGGGATTCCAATAATAATAGTAAATGGATAGAACAAATAACCAAGCAATCCTTTTAGAGTCCAATCGATATTTAGAGAAAGGATGTTGTTAATATACCCTCCGAGAAAAACAAAAATTTTATCAGCTAACGACATAAGTCCTAATACTGCAAGAAGCATTCCACCTATCCCTACAATTAGCCGGGCAGCAGAGTTTGAATTATTAATAATAGACTCAAAAAAACTACTTTCTTTTTCATAAAGGGGCTTGACTTTTTTTCCAAAGGTAACCGGAGTATCAGTTTCAGGGATAAGAATTTTCGAAATAATTATAGCCGCGGGTGCATTCATTAAACTTGCGGAGACAAGGTGACCGGCAATATTTGGAAAGTCATTTCTTAAAATAAGAATATAAACAGCAAGCATACTTGAGGCGATGGTCGCCATACCTGCAGTTAAAATAGTGTTCAATTCGGATTTCGTCATTGTGCTTAGATAAGGTTTCACTACCAAACCAGCTTCAACACCAACAAAAATATTTGAAGAAGCACATAGTGATTCAGCTCCACTTATCTTCATCAATTTTGTAAAAACGAGAGAAAAGAATTGAATGACTTTACTCATTATTCCAAAGTAGTAAAGTAAACCAATAAATACAGCAAAGAATACAATAGTTGCGAGAGCTTGGAAGGCTAAAATAAAACCAATTGAGGTCTCACCAGACGGTAAAGTTGTTCCGGGAGATAGGGCTAGGGGGCCAAAAACAAAAAAGGTACCGTAAGAAGCGCTGTCGAGAACACTATTGACAAGATCATTCACAACCAGGAAAAACTTTGCACCAATTGGAATAATAAAGATGAATAGGGCAAAGATAAGTTCTATTCCCAACCCACATAGAATTATACGCCAATTAATAACTTTACGATTGGTTGACATTAGCCATGCTATGACCAAAAGGGCAGGAATGCCGAAAAAATTAATTATTCTTGAAATATCCATAATGAGACCTCAATTAATTATCTATCAATAACAATTCTTTCAGCTCTAAGTTTTTCATATGTGACTAGACGGTCAATCTCTTCAGGAACTTTATATAGTTTCGGCTCCATATTTCTAGATGAAAGAAAAAAGTGGAGACATCCGAGCTGAACTGAAAAAGACATGTCCATTATATCAGCAGGATGTCCCAATCCACCAGCAATATTGATAATTCCCCCTCGGGCTAAAACATAAATATGTTTCCCTTCAGGCATAGTATATTCTTCAATTTCATTTCGAACTACTTCACATTTCTTAGCATACTTTTTCAGTTTGAGGATATCAATTTCATAATCGAAGTGCCCCGCATTTGATAAGAAGGCACCGTTTTTCATTTTTTTCATATGTTCAATTCTCAATACATTACTTTCACCAGTAGTTGTAACAAAGAAATCACCAAGCGGAGAAGCATCTTTTATAGGCATAACACGATATCCATCCATAGTGGCTTCAAGTGCTTTCCATGGATCAATTTCGGTCACGACTACATTTGCTCCTAAACCATGGGCTCGTGCAGCCACACCTCTTCCAACCCAACCGTAACCAATAACAACTACACATTTACCAGCAATATTCATATTTGTTAATTGTGTAATAGCTGTCCATGTTGATTGCCCTGTACCGTACCTGTTATCGAATAAATGCTTAGACTTAGCGTCATTAACTGCAATTGCTGAGTAGCGTAGCTTGCCTTTTTTTTCCAGTTCTTTAAGTCTAATAACACCAGTTGTTGTTTCTTCACATATACCTTTGATATTTTTACCATACTTAGGATTTTCGTGCAGATATTCGCAAATATCTCCTCCGTCATCGACAGCAACATCCATTTTATTTTTTAAAATAGTATCGATGTAGGATAAATATTCATCATGGGAAGCTGCATGTCTTGCATAAACATGAACACCTCGTTTAGCAAGAGCAGCCGCAACTTCATCTTTTGTAGAAAGAGGATTACTGCTTGTAACCCAAACTTCAGCTCCTAATTTTTTAATGATTAAAGCAAGGTAGGCAGTCTTAGCTTCGAGATGAATGCAAAGTGCTACTTTTTTATTTTTAAATATTCCGGTGCCTTTAAATTTATGATAAAGTCCATCAAGAACCGGCATCCATTTCGAAACCCATTTTATTTGTATTTCTCCTCTTGAAGCTAAACTAGTATCCTTTACAAAATAATTTTCTTTCATAACAGAACTCCAAAATATTCAGCATTAGTGTATAATTTTAATTCGATCCAATAAAAGAACCGTAAACTCCAGCAGATATTCTCACTTCTCTTCCTGGAACAGGTTGACCTTGAGTAACCTGAATTCTTTTATCAAACAAATTATTTGCTTCAAATCGAAGATTCAGAGTTGCTTCTCCGATCTTTGGTGAAATACCAAAATTTAAATTCACTAATTTGTAACTGTTGATTTCCGTTTTATTTTGCGAATCGTGAAATCGCTTACCGACACAGTTATAATAAAAATTAAGAGAAGTGATTCCATAACTTAGGTTCATAATAAGATCGAATTTATCTTTTGGTCTATAGATTAAATATTTACCAGATGTTTTAGGATCGTTACTGTCATCCTTTGCACTCAAATTTGTATAAGCAGTAGTGATGCTTAAAAGATTATTAAATCCTCTCCAAGTAACCTTCGATTCTAAGCCGGAAATGTCTGCTTTGGAAATGTTAGTGGGCATCCATTTAACAGCCGGCACCCATAAAATTAAATCATCTAATTTGCTTGCAAAATAAGTTACTTCAATGCCCCAGCTTCCCAATTTTACAAATTGAAGTATAATTCCAAAGTCATAAGTAATTCCTTTTTCGGGGCGAAGATTAGGGTTTCCTATTGTCCACGTGTCTTCTGGCCAATAAAGATCGTTATAGGTAGGAGCTCGGTAGACTCTACCGAAGTTTCCTCTAATTGCACCCCGCCATTCAGAATTATTAATCAAACTAAATCCGAGTTTTGGAGAGAATTGAGATCCAATTCCCTTTTCAGGATAGTTATCAAGTCTAATGGCAGGGACAAGTTTTAAGCTAAGTGATCCGCCCAAATTAATACTCAAATCATTCTGGAAATAGAAACTGTGAACATTCCTTTCATGCTTTCCAACGAAAGGTTGAGTAATGTTATTAACAAAATAATCACTCTCAAGTACATCTTTTCGAAATTCATAACCGTAAGCAAGCAGACCATAATCATGAAGGTCAGTGAAAATCTGAACCAACGAACCGAATGCCAGACTGTTATATCCACGATTCCGGATTAATGTAATGATGTTCATCATCAATCATATAAGCATTAACATTAAGTGCGAAAGATTCGAAAGTAACTCCCTCATATGAAACACTCAAATGGTTGTTATCAATTACGTTGCGTGCCGTAGCGTTGGGATAATCAATAGAGCCTGGTGAACCGTTATCTGACTGACGGAATTTATAAAAGGCAGATATCCTCGAGTTATCCTTAAACAAATAACCTGTTTTAAAAAACACATTATCGGCTTTTGTATCGGCATTTATCATTTCCTTTTCAACACCGGTTTTATTAATATATTTGAAGTTTCCGTCGGTCTGAGTTCTATTATATGAAGCAAGGATATCATAATTTCCTTTTCCGAAACCAACCGATGCATCAAATATTTTCGTATTATAAGTTCCCAAGGTACCAGTAGCTTTCAGATCAATCCTGTCTTTTCGTGCCATTGATTTAGTGATAACATTAATCACTCCGCCAATCGCATCACTTCCATAGAGGGCAGCATGTCCTCCTTTTACAACTTCAATTCTTTCAATTGATTCGAGGGGAATTGTACTTAAATCAACAGAGGCTTGCTGTGCGTTGTTAAGACGTTGACCATCCACCATTACAAGAACCTGAGAATCTGTTGATCCTCGCAATGAGACAGATTGAAGTGAGCCAAGAGCACCGTAACTTTTAATCAGTGATCCACCAATTGATTCTAAGGCTTGTCCAACATTCTTTGCATTTGATTCGGCAAGTTTTTTGGTTGTTAACACTTCTGTTGCAGCCGGAATAGAAGTAACCAGGGCTTCATTACGAGTTGCGGTTATAACTACTTCAGAAAAAGTTAGCTGATCGTTTTTCATAAAAAAATCAACTGATAATACTTCACCGGCTTTGACAATAATTTCTTTTTCTGTTCTAATATAATTTATGATGCTGCATACAATTGTCCATGTGCCTTCCGGTACTTGTGTGATAACATACTTCCCACTTGCATCCGCAGCATTACCAATGTGAGTTCCTTTTAAATAAACATTTGCACCCAATAAATTTTCACCGGTGTTTTCATCTTTAACTGTTCCACTTATTGTACCTGTTGTCTGTCCGTAAAGTGAAATCAAATAAGAAAATATTAAGAAAAAAAGTGCCCAATAAAATATTTTTTTCATTAGTTACCTCTTTAAAAAATCAATTGTGTGCAATAAGCACACAATTGGTAAATAAAATTGAGAACTAAATTCACTGTAGGCTTAGTCCAACTGTCATTCTAATTTCTCTACCAGGCATAGGATAACCATCGCTTAAACGATAATCTTTATTGAAAATATTATTAAGATCGAGTCTGAAATTCCACTTTAGCCCCGCCAGTTCAGGATTAGTTCCGATATTCATATTCCATAAACTCAAGTCTGGTAGAGCTGCTGTGTTAGCAACATCCACATACCTCTGGCTAAGGAATTGATAGTTTATATTAAAATCAACAATGATAATTTTAATTGAGGAATTAATATCGAGCTTATGGTAAGGGCGATAAATTAATAATTTGCCATCATTGACTTTACCGCTTGCATCCCGAGCATCCATGTATGTATGGTTAAATTCTAGACTTAAGATTTCATCAAAGAATTTTGTACCAATATATGTTTCCAAACCAGAAGTTTTAGATTTTTCGACATTAGTTGGGGTCCACTTAAAATCTGCGCGAGGAGCCCAAATTATTTGGTCACTTATCTCATTTGTAAAATAATTAATCTTAAGTTGAGTTCTATTCAAGAAAGGAAGAGTAATAGCATATCCAAATTCAAATGAAGTACCTTTTTCAGGTTTAAGATTGGGATTACCAACAGTGAATGCATCTTCCGGCCAGTAAAGGTCATTGAAGGTTGGCGCTCTATAAGACTTACTAAGATGTGCACTCAGGCTTAAGGCATAATCATCCTTACTTGCAAGAATTAAGCTAACCTTAGGACTGAATATTTTATCAAAGTCTGAAGGAGCGTCATAACGAACTGCAGGAATAATAGAAATATTTCCAAAATAGAAATCAATTTCCTTAAGTCCAATATTCATAGAGGCATGTGCACTGTGCGTGTTTCTATTCTTTTCACCAATAGAAGAACTTGTTGCTTCATCATGGCGATAGATATAACCATAGGTTAAAGTAATCAATTCAGAGACAGGATTGTTTTGAGCTAGATCAATACCATAAGCATAATTCTTATGATCGCTTGAAGTTGGACCTCCCCAAGTATCGGGATCATCGAAACGAGTTCTGAAAGAATGGTGGTAGGTGTTGACAGTAAGATCGGCATTTCCAAAGATATTTCTCATTCCATAATTCAAGTTGAAAATCATATTATCAAGTTTCAATCGAGCTCTTAATGCAGGGGATGCCCAGTTTTTTAATCCGGCAACGCTACCAGGGGAGCCATTTTCAGACTGATTATATTGAGTAGTGAATGTAAGAATTGCTTCTGATGTTACATCGTATCCAAATTTAAGCAAAAAGT
>DYHC01000071.1:0-265 GCA_020724325.1 Melioribacter roseus | reverse complement strand
ATTTGATTTACTATCATTATTTTTTCTTTCTTCTTCTTTACCATCAGTATGTTTAAATGTAAAATTACCATCTGATTGAGCTCTTTTATAAGACAAATAATAATTGAACTTATCCAGAGTATTAGAAGTGAAAATATTATAGAATTGTGAATTAAAAGAACCATATGTAGCTCTTAGTCCGAGATTCATTTTGGATTCTTCATCTGCTTTTTTTGTAATGAAATTAACGACACCTCCAACCGCATCTGCACCATATCGCGCCGAA
>DYHC01000070.1 GCA_020724325.1 Melioribacter roseus | reverse complement strand
AGTTTATAACAATCTAAATAATTGATTGAATACTGGAATGGCGTTTCATTGCATTTCAGAACCTCTTTATTTAACTTGATAACCCGAAAATGTGGAGTAATTAATGTTTAATTCACTTCTGAAGAAAATCTTTGGCGATAAAAATGTACGTGTAACAAAGGATCTATGGCCTATTGTTGAAGAGATTAATGATCATTTTGAAAAACTTAAAGAGCTTTCCGATGATCAATTACGTGCAAAAACAACAGAATTTAGAAATAAAATTTCTACCGAAACAGAAGACCTAAAAAATCAACTTAATGAAATTAAGATTCAGCTTCAGCAGGTTCAGTCTTCTGAAGAAAAACATACTTTGTATGATGAGATAGAACAGATTAATAACGAGTTAGATGAAAAGTATGAACAGATATTGAACGATTTACTGCCGGAAGCATTTGCAGTTGTAAAAGAAACCTGCCGCCGGCTTGTTGGAAAATCCTGGGATGTTGCCGGTACTAAAATAACATGGGATATGATCCCTTACGATGTTCAATTGATTGGCGGAATTGTTCTGCATCAAGGTAAAATTGCTGAAATGGCAACCGGCGAAGGGAAAACACTTGTAGCCACACTTCCTATTTACTTAAATGCACTTACAGGAAGAGGCGTTCACATCGTAACTGTTAACGATTATCTTGCAAAACGTGACAGCGAATGGATGGGCGAGATTTTTAAGTATCATGGAATGACACTCGGCTGCATTTTAAATACAATGGATAGTCAGCAGCGTAAAGTAATTTACGGTTATGATATCACTTACGGAACTAATAATGAATTTGGTTTCGATTATTTACGCGATAATATGGCTGTTGAAAAAGAAAATTGCGTTCAACGCGGTCATAATTATGCAATAGTAGATGAAGTTGACTCGGTTCTTATAGACGAAGCAAGAACTCCTCTAATAATTTCCGGACCCGTTGAAAAGACCGAACATAAGTATGACGATATGAAGCCCCGTATCGAACGGCTCTTCAGGAAACAATCTAATTTTGTTGCTTCAATAGTTAAAGAAGCAGAAGAACTTCTTAAAACAGATGATTCAAAGAATAGAGAAAAAGCCGGCGTATTACTGCTGAGAGCTCACAGAGGATTTCCGAAAAACAAAGCTCTGCTAAAATTATTTGCTGAACCTGAGTATAAAAAATTAATGCATCAGACAGAACTTGAATTCTTGAAAGAGAATGCCAAACGGATGCCGGAAATTGATGAAGAACTTTACTTCGCAATTGAAGAGAGGAATAATCAAATTGATTTAACTGAAAAAGGACGTGAAGAATTGGCTTCTGGCTCTAGAGAAGGAAAAGAGTTTTTTGTACTTCCGGATTTGGGTACAGAAATAAGTAAAATTGAAAATGATAACACACTAACGGTAGAAGAAAAGCTTAGAAAGAAAGACGAACTTTACCACATTTATACAGAAAGATCTGATGTTATTCATACACTCAACCAGCTTTTAAAAGCTTACAGCCTGTTCGAAAAAGATGTTGAATATGTAATAACAGAAGATGGTAAAATTGCCATAGTTGATGAATTTACAGGTAGAATTTTACCCGGCAGAAGATATTCTGATGGTTTGCATCAGGCTATCGAAGCAAAAGAAAATGTTAAAGTAGAACGCGATACTCAAACATTAGCTTCTATTACGCTCCAAAATTATTTCCGTATGTATAAAAAACTTGCTGGCATGACCGGTACTGCAGAAACCGAAGAATCGGAATTTTACCAGATTTATAAATTAGAAGTAATTGTTATACCAACAAATAAACCGGTTATCCGTATAGATGAAGATGATGCTATTTTCAGAACTAAGAGGGAAAAGTACAACGCAATTATTGATCAAATAAAAAACTTAAAAGAGGAAAGAAGACCTGTTCTAGTAGGAACAACAAGCGTTGAAGTTTCGGAAACTATTAGCAGAATGCTTAAGCGTCAGGGTGTTTCGCATAATGTTTTAAATGCAAAACAGCATCAGAGAGAAGCTGAAATTGTTGCTTTCGCCGGACAGCCTGGAGCGGTTACTATTGCAACTAATATGGCGGGTCGTGGTACGGATATTAAACTTGGCGCTGGAGTTATAGGTTCAGGCGGTCTTTATATTCTTGGAACCGAACGTCATGAAGCAAGAAGAATTGACCGTCAATTAAGAGGTAGAGCCGGACGTCAAGGAGACCCGGGCTCATCAAAATTCTTTATCTCGCTCGAAGATGATTTAATGCGGCTATTCAGCGGTGATCGAATTACAAATGTAATGGGAAGGCTTGGTATGGAAGAGGGTGAAGCAATTCAACATCCTCTAATTAGTAAATCTGTAGAACGCGCTCAAAAGAAAGTTGAAGAAAATAACTTCGCAATTCGTAAGAGACTTCTTGAATTTGATAATGTAATGAACCAGCAGAGGGAAGTTATTTATTTAAGAAGAAGACAGGCTCTGGAAGGCGAAAGATTAAAAGGAGAAATTTTAGAATTCCTTGAAGAGTTTATTGATACTGTTCTCGATAAATATTTTGAAGATGCAAATATTGAAAAAATCCATGATGAAATTCTTCAGTATCTGTTAGTCGATTTCAGAATTGAACCGGAAGCATTCGAAAAATTAGGCAAGGATGGACTAAAAGAAACAATTTTTGAGGCGGCTAAGGATTTCTATAATAAAAAAGAAGAAATGATTGGCAATGAAATTATGTCGCGCCTGGAAAGATTTGCTGTGCTCTCTGTAATTGATGAAAAATGGAAAGAACATTTACGGGAAATGGACGATCTTAAAGAAGGCATCGGTTTGAGAGCTTATGGACAGAAAGACCCTCTGCTTGAATATAAAGGAGAAGCGTATAACTTATTTGTCCAACTGCTTGAACATATTAGAAACGAAGTTGTATCCTTCTGCTTTAAGTTTTGGCCTCAGGCACCAGCAGAAGTTCAGGGAAGAAAATTAGCTCCTGCTCAAAGAATGAGAACTATTAAGGATACTACAGATAATCTTGGACTAAAAGCACAACCTCTAGAAGGTGAACGTGCTCATCGTGGAAAACAACAGCCAGTTAAGGTAGAACAAAAAGTGGGTAGAAACGACCCCTGCCCTTGCGGTAGTGGAAAAAAATACAAAAATTGCCACGGTAATCTTTCTTAACACCGAGGTTTGAATGAAAAAAATTGAAGCTATAATCCGCCCTTTCAAATTGGATGAAGTTAAAGAAGCTCTTCTGGAAGCCGGTATAAGAGGAATGACAATTACAGAAGTTAGAGGTTACGGCAGACAAAAAGGTCATAAAGAAACTTATCGCGGCAGCGAATATCAAATTGAATTTGTTCCTAAAATAAAGATAGAAGTTGTAGTTGATGATTCCATTTCTGAAAAAGCAGTTGATGCAATTCTTTTAACAGCTAAAACCGGGCAGGTTGGCGACGGAAAAATTTTTATCTCCGATGTTTCCGATGTAATTAGAATAAGAACGGATGAATCCGGTCCAGAAGCATTGTAATCATTAATAATAGGTGAGCGTATAGATCAATTTTACCGTCATTACTAATAAAATAAAAAATAACATGCCTACCACTAAAATATTTTTTGTCGCGCTTTCACTAGCTTCTCTACTTTTTTTAAATAGCTGCGGTATCTGGAGGGACTTTACTGCTTATTTCAATACATATTATAATGCCAAAACACTATTCGATAGGCTCGAAGAGCAAATTTTAAGTCACAAAAAAGATCCGTTTGAATTCAGAGAAGCTGCATCTCAGACAGGGCAGATGCCCGTTCAACAATATCAACCTCAACAGCAATTTCAGCAGCAGCAATTCCAACAGCAGCAATTCCAACAGCAGCAATTCCAGAATTTTGAGCAAAGTATTAGTACTCAGCAGTTCCCCTCGCAAAGAAGCGCTGTTCCGGCTATGTCCTTAATTCAAATTAAACAGGAACTGACAAAAGTAATTGAGAAGTGTTCCAGAATACTCCAGTTCCATAAAGAATCTTCTTATGTTGATGATGCTCTCTTTATTACCGGTAAAGCTTTTTATTATCAGCAGGAATATGCCAGTGCACAAAGAAAATTTTTAGAGCTTGCTGCTATTCAAAAGTCAGATTATCATTTCGAAAGTAAATTATGGCTTGCAAAAACATATTTACAGTTAAGAAGCTTTGAGGAAGGACTTGCTTTAATTGATGAGGTAAAGAATGATGCTATAATGGCTAATGAAGAAAAATTATTGATTGATGCCTCTATTACTTTAATAGGATTTTATCTTTTTAGAGAAGAAAACGGCAAAGCTATTGAGGAATGTATTTGGCTTCTGAATAAAATTGATGACGAAGAAATCAGCGCATTAATATCATTTCAACTGGGCAGAATCAATCTAAAAATTGGCAATGAGGAAAATGCATTGAAAGCTTTTGCTTCTGTGCTGAATTATTCACCAACATTCGAAATTGAATTTGAAAGCAGAATTGAACACGCCAGACTTCTAAAGAGAATTGGAAAAATTGATGAAAGTGAAGCAGAATTAGCTGCTTTAAGAGACAGAGGTAAGTTTAACACTCAATTAGACCGCATTCTGGTTGAATTAGGACAGGTTTATTTTGATAAAAATGAGTTTGAGAAAGCCGTTAAAATTTTTAAGGAAGTAGATTCAACTTACAAATTCAGTCCTTCTTCTGGAATGGCAAGTTTCAAACTAGGTGAAATCTACGAACGCCATTATAGAGATTACGACAGCTCTTTCAAATATTATAATAAAGCAACATCATCTTTTGTGGATCGTGATATAAAAACCAAAGCAAATGATCGTTCAAGAAACTTTGACCGCTACTTCAATCTAAAAAAATCCATTGGAGAGCTTAACAAACAAGTAATTTATATAACTCAACCGGGAGAATTTTTGCAGGATTCTATCGACTATGATATTGCGTTTAAGGAATTTACTGAAGAAAACCGGAGAAAGTCTGAATTGCTGCAAGCAAGTCTTCAAACACAACAGGTTAGTTTTGAGCAAAGACAGATACCACAGCAGAACCAGCAGCAGGATTTACAAAATCAGAGCAAGCAAAAAGAAAAAGTTACACTTGCTATGTTGATATCTCAAGGAAAAGTACAGAAACCAGTGCGTCCTCAAATTTCCATTGATTCTCTTGGCACTTTGCTCTCACAGAATTATTATAATCTCGGTAGCCACTTTTACTCCGAAATGGAAGTGCCCGATTCAGCATATTTTTATTTCAAACTTATTCTTGACGAGTATCCCAAAAAAGCTAATAGAGCTCAAACACTTTTTGCTCTTGGTACTTTCTACGAAACAAATAATGAAAAACAAAAATCCGATAGTCTTTATAAAATTATTTTTGAGGAATTTCCTAAATCCAATCTTTATGAAGCAGCAGGTAAAAAGTTGGGACTCATAAAAGAAGAAGTTAAAAAGTCCGTAGTAACTACCGTTGATCCGGCTGAGCCGCTTTATGTTGCTGCTGAAGAAAAATATTATAGTAAAGAATTTCGGAACGCAATTAATGCATTCAGACAAATTTATTTGAATCACCCCCAATCTTCTTTTGCACCTAAGTCAATTTTTTATATCGGGCTGATACATGAAGAATTAAAGGAATATGATTCTTCCGCTTTTTATTACGGAATTTTATCTTCTAAAGAATATGCAGCAACTCCTTTAGGCAAAGCTGTTTTTGCAAAATATTCCGAATACAAAAATGAAAAGGATCGCCTGGAAAAAGAGGAACAAGCAAAATTCGAAATTGATGATCATAAAAAAATGAACGAGTTGAAACCAATCGGCAAAGATTCTGCAACTGTAATACAAAAGGAAGTTATTCTCCCCGGCGAGAAAGATGAAATGCTTAATAAGAAAATGCACTTGGATTCTCTAAGAACAAAAACAGAAATTAAAACACAGCCGGATTCACTAATTCAAAAACCCGATACTCTGATTAGAAAAACCGCAAATAAATTAAAAACTGATTCCATAAAGGTTAGAGCAGATTCACTAAAAAAGAAGATTACTGATTAGTACTCCATCATATCCTCTAAAAATGAATCGTAGAAAAGTTTTGGAATTAATTGAACTTGGAGAAAGTTTAAGTGTGGAATTTAAACAACGATTCTCTACCCACGAAAAAATTGCTAAAAGTATAATTTCATTTGCAAATACTTGCGGTGGTTATCTACTAATAGGCATTGATGACGATAAATCCATTTACGGAATCCAAAGCGAGAAAAGTGATTCTGAATTAGTTCGGGAGACTGCAGAAAAATATTGTGAGCCGCCTGTAGTATGCAATATTTACTCTTATGAAATTGATAATAGTGAAGTTATGGTTGTAGAAATTCCTGAGTCGGAATTCAAACCTCATAGAATACAGGATTATAAATCAAAAATTGACCCTAACACTGCTCAAGTATATGTGAGGGTTAATGATAAAAGTGTATTAGCAAGCAAGGAAATGATAAAATTGATGCAAACACGCCAATCCAATAAATCGCTTGTTAATTATTCTGTCGGTAAGAATGAAAAAATTGTTTTCGACTTCCTCGAAAAAAATGAGAAGATTTCTGTTAAGGAATTAAGTAAGATTGCAAATATTTCTGATAGACGTGCGTCCAGAACATTAATAAAACTTGTTAGAGCAAATCTACTTCTTATACATGTTAAAGAAAATGGGGAGAATTATTTTACTGCTGTAATATGATTGTAAATACTACCTGTAAACCCTTCTTGTATTTATAAATAGATTCTTAGAAAAACTGAAATAATACTTTCGCAGAATTATCCAAATCCATTTAATCCAACGACAAAAATTAGACAGTAGAGACGTTCCATGGAACGTCTCTACTACTTTTGAACGTCTCTACTATTGAACGTCTCTATCAAGAGATGTTCCATTGAACGTCTTTACCAAGCTCAAATGGCACATTATTAAATAAATTTTCATTTTGTTTCGAAAACTCTTCTTAAATCAAAAACGGCTACACCATAAGCAACGGCAACATTTAATGACTGTTTAATTCCATACTGCGGAATCTCAATTGAAAAATCACATAGTTCAATTAATTCCTGTGATACACCGGAAATTTCGTTCCCTACAATCAGACAAAGAGGGAAATCGGATTTAGAAACAGCGCAATATGAAATGCTTTTATCAGTCAATTCCAGAGCGCAGACTTTTATTCCGTTACTCTTCAACGATGTGATTACTTTTATGGGATCTTTTATGTATTCCCAGTTAACACTATTCTGAGAGCCAAGTGCTGTTTTAATTACTTCTTTCTTTTCGGGTGTAGGTGTGTAACCGCATAAAAATAATTTTTCAATCATTACACCATCGGATGTTCTAAAAATAGAGCCTACATTATAACAGCTTCTTATGCTATTCAATAGAACATAAACCGGCATTCTTTTAATATTATCTAATTTTTCAATCGATGCTCTTTTGTAGGAAATCTCTTCATGCGATAGCTTTTTCATTTTCAATTCTATGAAGTCGTTTTATATGTAATTTTTAGTCCTATAATCCCTACAACAATTAAGAAAATAAAAAATATTCTTATCAGCTCTTTCGGCTCATTAAAAAATAAAATTCCGTACAATGCAGTTCCAGCCGCTCCAATTCCAGTCCACACAGCATATGCAGTTCCTATCGGAAGAGTTTTAACACCCATTGATAGAAACAGATAGCTTAAAATCATTGTAATAACAGTAAAAATGGTTGGTTCTAATTTTGTAAAGCCGTGACTGTATTTTAAACCGACAGCCCAGGATATTTCAAAGACGGAAGCAATAAGAATGTAAATCCATGCCATAAATAAATTCTTACTAAATTGTTAAAAAGTAGCGCCGGCAACATCCAGATACTTTTCAAAAGTTTGGTTATTAATAAACAGATTAATTTTTCTATACTCTGTAAATTGCTTAAGTGTTTCATAAATCTGCTCTTTTATTCGGGCAATATCGCACGAGCCAGAAATATTAAAATCACCTCGCAAATAAACATCAGCAATCCCATTAGCAATTGTAACCTGTATTAACATCAAAGCGGGACCGCGGACAAAATTCTGAAGTTTACTTGTCGATTTGAATGCAATTAGTTCATTTAATGTAGATTCAAGAACAGAATTTTCTGCATTTACTGTTATTTCTTTAGGTACAAGAACATCATTGCAGCCGATTAATTTCCCGCTAAGTTCTGTCCCTTCTAATGCTACAAGATAAATTTTGACATCTTGCGTTATTACTTTGTCTGAAGAATCACTCTTACTACAGCTAATAATTAATGCAGATGTTATTAAAATCAAGAACAATAAAAATTTTTTAAGGACATTAACCATTTATAATTTCCCTTTTCAATTTGATTGTTTTGAAAATTCTGTTTGAAAGATAAGGAAAGATTTTTATTTAAGCACTTCAAAGTATGCTGCATCTGAGACGAATGAACTTAACACATTGGT
>DYHC01000069.1 GCA_020724325.1 Melioribacter roseus | reverse complement strand
TGTTTTTGGTGCTTTTATGACTAAGGCTTTTCAAAAGTATGCGTAACTTCAGTTAGTAACTGAAGTTACGCAAAAGGAATAATATGTGAATTCCATTGAAAATTTTTAGGAATAACACAATCGAAGAACACAGAGCGAAGTTTATAAACGGTAGAAATGTTTTTCATAATTCTGAAAGACTCCAACTGACAGAAGGCAATTAGAACAAGATAGATATGATTGATTTGAACACGTTGTTGCCTCGAAGGACAACCTTCTAATCTTAATTCGGATTTCAGAATTCTAAAGAACTCTTCGATTGTCTGGCGATTCTTATATAGTTGTTTAACAATGGTTGATGATAAAGAAAAATCACTTGTAGCCCAATAGTTATCATTGTCCTTTACTACAAGAGCTTTAATGTTCTCTGAAAATCTGCCGATATGATTACCATAACGGTGATTGAAAAAATCTTGAACTTGAATTGTGTCTATGAGGCGATTGGCTTTTATCTTTGAAATCCAGTGCAGCTTAAGCTTACGAACAGTTTTCAAAAGTTTAGCAGCAGAGTAAAACGAATCCATAAGCACATAATCGGGTTTCAATTGATGTTTTTTCTTAGTTTCAAGCAACAACTCAATGGCAAGATCAATCTTTGTTTTGTAATCGTCCTTTTTCCAGATACGAAACCCAATCGGATAACGGGTCTTACCGTCGGAATAGATAACAAAGACAATATTGATTCCATAGAGGTATTGCTTATCGCCGCTTGAATAAATCCAAGAAAGCAAGTCAAGTTCTTTGCTGTAAGGTTTGGCAATAACAGTATCGTCAATAATCAAAAAAGATTTTCTCTTTGATGTTTTGACACTATTTATCAAATTACCATATCGCTTTTGCAAATATTTCTGCCATCCTTCTTCAGAAGACAAAAGTCTTTGAAGTTTGTCGTGTGAGACATATGGATTATTCTCAGAATCAGAAATCTTGGTGCATGTTGGTTTAATGTTTCTGAAACAGATAGTATTCACATAAGCGAATAAGGCGGTTTGATATATTAGTTTTTTCATGGTACACTAATATAACCCCTTATTTCGCTTGTGTTTATAACATTTGCGTAACTTCAGTTAGTAATTAATTCTTTATTAAAGAAATTCAACTACCATTGGAAGATATCAACCGCCGTATAAAACTATAGGAGAATGTTGACTCAGGTTATAAAAAAAGTTTTGAGCCGGGCCCAAGCGGCAGTCCGAGCGTAAGCCAGACAACAAATAAAAAAGTCCACACAACAAAAAATGAAATAGTGTAAGGAAGCATTGTTGCTATCAAAGTTCCTATTCCCGCTTTTTCATCATACTTATTAATAAACGCTATTATCAATGCAAAGTAAGACATCATAGGAGAAATAATATTTGTAACGCTATCGCCTACTCTGTAAGCTGCCTGAACAAGTTCCGGTGAATAGCCGAGCAGCATAAACATCGGTACAAATATAGGCGCCATAATTGCCCACTTTGCAGATGCTGAACCGATAAATAAGTTTAACGATGCTGTAATAGCAATAAACAATATCATTAATGGAATTGGTCCAAGTCCGGATGCCTTTAATGCCATTGCGCCTTCAACGGCTACAATCTGACCAAGATTTGTCCAGTTGAAAAAAGCAACGAACTGAGCTGCAAAAAAAACTAAAACAATATATGAGCCAAGAGTTTCCATCGATTTGCTCATTCCCTTTACTACATCGTTATCGGACTTAATTGTTTTTGCGCCTATTCCGTATGCAAGTCCCGCGATAACTCCGCCAAGAAAAATGAATGCAACTATTCCGCTTAAGAATGGAGATCGTAATATACTTCCTGTTTTAGGATCGCGTAGAAATCCGTTTTCGGGAATTACACCTAATAATATTATTCCTACAAAAATTACAGATGCAACAGAAGCATAGATCAATCCTTTCTTCTCTTGGGCAGACAGCCGTTTAATTTCTTCTACTTGAACATTTCCTTTGTATTCGCCTAATCGCGGAATTATAATTTTTTCTGTTATTAGTGTAGCAACGGCAGCAATAAAAAATGTTGAGACAAACATAAAGTAATAATTTGCCGCAGCATTTACTTCGTATGTTTTATCAATAATATGTGCTGCCTCTTGTGTAAGACCCGCTAACAGCGGATCGATTGATCCAAGTAAAAGGTTTGCACTGTAACCGCCAGATACTCCGGCAAATGCAGCAGCAAGTCCGGCAATCGGATTCCTTCCTACAGCAAGAAAGATAATAGCAGAAAGCGGGACAAGTAAGACATACCCAATTTCGCTGGCAGTGTTAGACATAATTCCGGCAAATACAACAACAAATGTTAATAGTTTCTTAGGAGCTTTAATAACAATCAGCCGGAGCGAGGTCCCGATTAATCCGCTGTGCTCTGCAACCGCAATTCCGAGGAGCGCTACCAGAACAGTTCCAAGCGGCGCGAATGATGTGAAGTTGGTTACCAGTCCTGTAATTATTCTATGAAATCCTTCGATAGAGAGGAGACTGATTGGGCGTATCTCTTTATCTGAACCGGGAAGAGTTACCGAGAAATCGAATTGTGAGACAATCCATGAAAGAAAAATTACTCCGACTGCAAGGAGTGCAAAAAGTGTAGTGGGGTTCGGAAGTTTATTGCCAACTTTCTCTATCCCGCTCAGAAATGATTCCATAAAATTTTTCTTCACAATAATTTGCCTCCCGCTTAGTCTATTGATTGTTCCTTCTTAAAAGTTTTTTTTCCATTCTGATAATCTGTTCTTTCAATAGTTTGATATCGTTTTTAAGCTCTTCATTCTCATCTTGAATTATGGTTTCAATTTTCTGAACACTTACAGAAGATGTTTTCTGTTGAACTTCACTCATCGTGTTAACCACAATTGCAATAAAAATGTTAAGTGTTGTATATGAGGCAAGAAGTATAAAAATTATGAAATAGACATTTGCGAGGGGATAAACAATCATTACCTCTCTCGATATTTCTGCCCAACCTTCCAGAGTCATAATTTGAAACAGCGTGAACATTGATGATCCTAGCGTTCCAAACCAATGCGGAAATGAAGCGCTGAATAGTTTTGTACCAATTACTGCAAACACATAAAAAACCAACGCAAGTAGTACAAAAATCCATAATAAACTAGGAAGAGAATGAAACAATGATTCTACTATGAAACGAAGTTTAGGAACATTTTTAATTAAACGGAGAGACCTAAAAATTCTTAATGATCTTAGTACTGCGAGCGAACCCGAAGCCGGAAGAAGAGCAACGGCAACAATCGAGAAATCGAACAGATTCCAACCGCTTCTGAAAAATGAAAATCCGTATCCATATAATTTCAATAATATTTCCACTACAAATATTGATAGAATTATTTTATCGATAAGTAGTAATGTGTTGCCAAAGGACATCATAATTCTTTCGGAAGTTTCCAAACCGATTGTAATGGAATTGAAAATTATCAACCCAATTATAAAATTCTGAAACTTAGAACTTTCGCACAGCAGCTTAATTTTTTCCCTTTTCATAATCCTATTTTTAATTTTAGAAATATCTAACAAATGAAGATAAAAAACCGTTCCGTTGTTTAATTATTAAAAAGAGCAGAATTTAATTGTGGGATATAGCTGGTTAAAAATTATTCAACAATGCAAATTCTGTTTTTTACAAAAACAATTGGCTGGAATCAGGCTCCATTTATTTGAAAAATCAATTCTCCATCTTTTTTATTTTTTCAAGAACAATATTATTTAGGTTCTCTTTATAATTCAAAATTTTTTCTTGTAGTGTCTTATTCTTAACAGATAAAATCTGTACAGCAAGCAGCCCGGCATTCATAGCGCCGTTTAAAGCAACTGTTGCAACCGGAACTCCGCCAGGCATTTGAAGAATAGAAAGTATAGAATCCCATCCATCAATTGAATTTGAAGATTTAATAGGAACACCGATAATAGGAAGAGGAGAAATAGATGCAACCATTCCGGGTAAATGTGCAGCGCCTCCTGCACCAGCTATTATTACCTCAACTCCGCGCTTATGAGCTTCTTCTGAAAACCGATACAGTCTTTTAGGCGTTCTATGTGCCGAGACAATTGTTATTTCGAAAGGGACACCAAACTCACTTAAAATATCTGCTGCCGGCTGCATAACAGCAAGATCGGAATCCGAACCCATAATAATGCTTACTAAAGGTTTTACCATGACTTTACCTTGATTTTTTGTTTTACAATTTCTGCCTTTTTTCTGGCTTCATCAATAGATGATGAGAGAATTGTAATATGTCCCATCTTACGATATGGCTTCGTAAATTTTTTTCCGTAAAGGTGAATTTTTACGCCGTCTATTTTCATACATTCTGTAAGACCCTCATACTTTACTTTTCCATCAAATCCCGGCTCGCCAAGCAAATTAATCATTACAGAAGGATTTTTAATTAGAGTATCTCCAAGCGGAAAATTAAAAATGGCTCTAAGAAGTTGTTCGTATTGTGAAGTAATACAACTTTCGATTGTATGATGACCGCTGTTATGAGGACGCGGTGCAATTTCGTTTACCCAAACATTGTTTTTTGTATCAACAAACATTTCAACAGCCAAAAGTCCGCATAGCTTAAAATCGATTACCAATCTATTCGCAATTTCTGTAGCGCGGTCTGTAATAATATCATCTAATAATGCGGGACAGATAAGTTCTTCAACCAGGTGCTTGTCCTTATTAAATTCCATTTCAACAACGGGAAATGATTTTACTTCACCGTTTTGATTTCTTGCAACAATTACAGAGATCTCTTTCTTAACATCGACGTAATTCTCTACGATTGATGAAGCATCAAAGAGTTTATTAAGATCATTCGATGTGCGTATAATTGCAACACCTCTTCCATCATAACCGCCCGTTCTAATCTTCTGAACAAAAGGAATTTGTAAGTCGCCATTCTCAACTTTTTTTATAATTTCATTTCTACTTTCGAAAAGAACAAATGAAGACGTAGGAATGCTGTTCTTTTTATAAAATTCCTTTTGAAGTCCTTTATCCTGAACAATTTGTAAAATAGAGGGATCCGGGTTTATAATTTTTCCTTCCTCTTTTAATTTCAAAAGAGCATCAATATTTATATTCTCCATTTCGAAGGTGAGCATATCAACCATCTTTCCGAATTGATAAACAGCATTAAAATCAGTTGGATTCCCCTTTACAAACTTTGTACATACGGTTGATGCAGAACAGTGCTCATCATTATCGAGAATGTATGTTTTAACATCCCAGTTACTTGCTGCAAGTACCAGCAGCTTGCCTAACTGTCCGCCGGCAATTATTCCGAGCTTAAATTCAGATGTTACAAGTTGTTCCATAAAAAATTAGTTTGTTATTAAAATTTGTTCCTTAATTTCATTTACAATAACCACGAGCAGGTAATTTATTGTTTTTATCTTGTAATAACTAAAAACACTACATATGCAGCATACAACATAACTAATACTACTCCTTGCCATCTTTCCAGTGTATGTTTTTTCCCGACATAAATTGCAAAGAAAAGAATAATGCTTGCAGCTATATTAACAACTATATCAAAGTTAGAAGTTGCAACAAAAGGAAGCGGTCTAATAATGGCACTTATACCTAAGATCCAGAAGATATTGAAAATATTCGATCCTATTACATTGCCTATGGCAATATCTGTCTGTTTTTTGAATGCCGCGACAGCAGAAGTTGCAAGCTCGGGCAGTGATGTTCCAACGGCTACTATAGTTAACCCGATTAAAGATTGACTTACATTAAAATACTCTGCAATTGCAACCGCTCCTTCAACAATCCATTTACCTCCAAACACAAGTCCGGTTAACCCGATTAAAATGTATGCCGCTGATTTAACAATACTCATTACTTTTACCGGCGGTTCATTAATATCGGAATCAGACCTAGTAATACCATAAGTGTAATAAAGAAATATTGTAAAGAATCCGATAAAAATAAGTCCGTCTATTCTTGTTATTGCGGAGAAAGAACTTCCGTCTATCAACGCATCATTAGCCGTTAGGGCAACCATTAATGCCGCCAGCAAGCTGAACGGAATCTCTTTTAATACTGTGTTTTTCTTAGCTGATATAGGATAAATTATTGATGCAATGCCAAGTATTAAAAGTATATTCGCAATATTGCTGCCAAGAACATTACCAATAGCTATCTCTGTACTTCCTTTTATTGAAGCAAAAACATTTACAACTAATTCCGGTGTCGATGTTCCAAACGCAACTATTGTCAATCCAATTGCGATGTTCGATATCTTAAATTTTTTTGCAATTGATGAGGACCCGTCAACAAGCAAATCCGCACCCTTAATTAAAAAATAAAAACCGATTATAAACAGAATATACGTCATCATTAATTTTAGATTCCTATTAAGTATATGAATATTGATAAAATGTTATTTACAAACAAAAACTAACCAAGGTAAAGGAACAAGATTTACTAACCGCATCCAACATCACAATAATTTTGTTGTGGATTTAATTTACTGATTTTAACTGCTGGTTTTAGACAAACAGGTAATGCCTCCAGCTAAACGATGGAATTAACACCGCATTAAAAATATTTTCTTTTGCAGAAACGGTCGGTATTAACAAGCTCTTCGGCTTTTGCAATATCCTTAACATCAAGAATGAATATTCTCTTATAAGCAATTCATATTTACCAAACGGACCGGCAGCAATTAATTTTTTACCGTCAACCAAGAGGCTGATGTTTTAAATATGACCGGCAAATATACTCTTCCATATTTCTTTTATCGAAAGGATTATAGTTTCCAGTTTTCAGAACTACAAATATATATTACTTCATACCAAAATCTTCTGTACCAAGGTTCTTCGCTAGCGCTGAGTCGTAATTAACATATAGGGCTTTGACTATAATTTGCCGCAGTGATAATTACAATAAAAGAGCGGGATATATATTTTTCACAAAATTTCACTAATAAGTTTTGTTTGACAATGCAATTTTACAAATATTATAATTGTTTTTTTAGAGAATATTCTTGTAGGAAGGTAATTATGCAGACAATACTTGGTGCCGGCGGCGGCGCCGGAACAGAAATAACAAGAGAGATAGCAAATTACTCCAGGGAAATTAGAGTTGTAAGCCGGAACCCCCAAAAGGTTAATAATAGAGATCAATTATTGAAGGTGGATTTAACCGATCCACAATTGCTTGATAATGCAGTTAAAGGCTCGGAGATTGTTTATGTAACAATTGCATTTCCTTACAAAACTAAGGTCTGGCGGGAAACATGGCCCTATTTCATGAAAAATCTTATCGCTTCTTGTTCAAAACATAAGTCTAAGATCGTATTTGTTGATAATGTTTACATGTATGATCCAAAATATTTATCAAATATGACAGAAGAAACTCCTATAAACCCGACTTCTGAAAAAGGAAAAGTAAGAGCCGAGACAGCGCGAATGTTAATGGATGCAGTAGAAAAAAATAAAGTGGATGCTATCATTGCTCGCGCACCGGATTTCTACGGACCGTTTGTTACAAAAAGCGTGTTATATCAAAGCGTTTATTTGAATTTAGTAAAGGATAAAAATCCTTTGTGGCTCGGCAATCTGGATGTAATTCATAGTTATATTTATAGCAAAGATATCGGCAAATCAGTTGCTTTGCTAGGGAATTCTTCCGATGCATATAATCAAGTCTGGCACCTTCCTACTACTGATAACAAGCTTACTAACCGTGAATGGATTGAGTTGATGATGCAAGCGATGAAAAAACAAAAAAGAATTCAAACTATGCCGGAATGGGTAATTGGTTTAGCAGGTCTATTTGTACCGATACTTAAAGAGCTTAAAGATGTCGGTTACCAGTTCAAAGAGGATTATTATTTCAACAGCAGTAAATTTAATACTCGGTTTAAGATTGCTCCAACTCTTCCCGAACAAGGAGTAAAAGAAATGATTTGCATATAACTAAATTCCGCTATTTTGTAAATATAAAATCTATTACTCTTCAGGTTCTTCTTTTATTTTTGGTTTTGGTAAATGCAGCCCGATAAATAATTTTTCGGTTAGTTTGTTAGGAAATAGCAATTAATAACTGGTGTAAGGCGTACTTTTAACAAGCTTTAGCCACAAAAACACGAAAACACAAAGAAATATCAAAATAACAAGTAAATACTATCTTTGCGCTTGGTGTTTTAGCTGCAAAAAAATCATCCATTGCGTAACAACGGTTAATAGGCGAGCTATTGGAATGCGTTTCTTTAAGACACAAGCATCTCAGTTAATTAGGTTTCTAATTTTATTAGTTGTATCTTTATACCCGTAATGGCAGTAGTTTTAGAAGTTGATGTAGAAGTAGACGTAAACCAAGTCGAACCCTCCAGTAGTTTTTAAAGCCCTGTCGCAAAAAATCAATCTACAAACAAATTAATAAGGAGCATCTGTTATGGCAGAGCGCAAACAAGGATCAGTAAAATGGTTCAACAG
>DYHC01000068.1 GCA_020724325.1 Melioribacter roseus | reverse complement strand
GCTGCTCGCGAAGTAATTCATATTAAAACCAAGATTATTACCTCGAATGATTCTCTGGCATTAGCGGTTTTTTTCAGTTGTTCCAAGTCCATTTTAAATCACCATTCTATTTTGAGACTCAATTTTCAATCAAAAGCCGTTGTATGCCTTAAAACAGAATCTAATTTCTGGCACACTTTTAAGTATAATATTTGGACTAATTTTAATAACTTTGTTTTCATAATCGACAAAATCGACACTGTTTGATGAACCGAGCTTTTCATTCAATAATTTTGGTAATATTGCTAATAACCCAGCCAAATTATTCTCAACCGCAGAGAGTTGATATTGAAGCATTAAAAAGAATCACCCTTTCTCACATGCAAGCCGGAAGGTATGGCGAAGCAATTGATCAATTAAACAAAATAATTTCTTCCGAACCGCAAAATCCCGAAGGTTATAACCTCCGCGGCATCTGTTTCGAAAGACGTCAGCAATATTTTAACGGCCGCCTCGATTATAGAAGAGCTATTGCGCTTGAAACACGTGATTCCCAAAAAAGAGCTGAATACGAAAAAAACCTTCAACGACTTATCGGTATTTGGTATCCATTACTCGAAAAAAAAATTAATGGACATCAACGCGAGATTGCTATTAATCCGAACAATCCGTTCAACTATCTCGAAATAGGTAAGTCTTATATGTGGATGGAAATCTGGGATAAAGCTGAATTGTGGTATGATGAATACTTAGCGCGTGATGATAATGCTTCCCCAGATGAAATAATCCGCTACACAGAAATTTTAGCAAAAACCGGAAGCATAGTTAAAGGAGAAAGGATATTAAAGAAATATGTTGAAAGATATCCTGATGATTGGAGGTTGTGGAGCCGATACGGTTATTTTACACTCTGGTTAAGTAAATACGCTATAGCAAAGAAAGCATTCGAGACTGCGCTTGGTTTTAAACCCTTCTTCAAAGAAGCACAGGATGGTCTGGATATTGTCAACCGGCAAGCGTATGTAACCCAGCAAGATCCCCGCGCATTCGAAAGGGAGTTTCCTATTGACCGGTACTACAGGTTAATAAAAAGAAATCCCGCAGATATAGAAACAAGATTTAAATTGGTTGACGAATTAATAGCAGCCAACAGATACGAGGAAGCTTACCAGCAGCTTCAATTTATCGGGTTAACTAAAGCGGAAGACCCGCGTTACCAAGAAAAGTGGAATTATGTTACAGAATATAGAGCAAAGACATACAGAGAAAATTTAGATTCTGCCAAAGTTAGATTGCAATTAGACCCTGGCGATAAGCAAGCATTAAAACTTGTAGCCGAATATTACGAGTATCTTCAAGAATACGACAGCGCTATGGTAATGCTGGATCAGTACTTTGATACTTATCCCGATGAAAAAGACGAGCAGTTAAGATTCCGTTATGCAAGAGTTTCTGCTTGGAGCAGAGAATTCGATAAAGCAATAGACATCACAGATAAACTTCTAATCGATTATCCAAACAATCTTGACTACCAGCTCTTTAGAGCTCAGGTTTCTGTGTGGATTAACCGCGACACTCAATTAGCACTGGAATACCTGGATAATGTTCTTAAGTCGAAACCCGATAACCTCGAAGCACTTATCTCTATGGGTTCTTTAAAGCTACTTGAAAGGGATTTTGAAGGCGCTCAAGACTACGCAGATAAAGCAAAGGGAATTGACCCGGCTAACGACGAGGTTATTAAACTTCAGTCCAATATTGACTGGCAGCGTTTACGAGCCGAAGAAGAAAAGCTTTATGCAATTCTTGAAGAAGGGAGAAAAAGAGTTATGGACGAAGACTGCCCTGATGCACTCCTTTATTACGAAGAATATCTTGCCAAAGCCGAACCCAATGTTCTTATCTTAAAAGAATATGGCGACGTACTCTTCTGCGCTAAAGAATTTCAAAAAGCACTTGATACTTATAATGAAGTATTAAAACAAGCTTACAATTACGACGCCGCAATGCAAAAAGCAAAAGTTTATTATGCAATTGACGATACATTAAATGCTATAAAAGAATTTAAAGCTCTTGCAAAGGAAGACTCAACCGAGTTTGATGCATGGCTCTACCTTGGCGATTCCTATGCTAAAGCCACCGAGTATGATTCTGCAAGAACCATTTATAATATGTTATTAGATACATGGCAGCTCGATTCCACACAGGTAAGCATGGTAGAAATGAGGAAGGGATTTTTACCACTTACAGGATTAAGCGCCATTCTTGAAAATTTTCCTAATTATGTTGCGCTTGCACCGGCTGTTCAACTTTATTCTGATAATGCCGGCTTCAGTTTATTCTCTATTGGTTCTCGACTTGAGCTGGGTCTTTCAAATTTCTTTTCGCTGGGCGTTTCATTTCACCGTACACAGCTTAATTCAATTGAAACCGTTTTGAATCAGGATGTAATCAGTACATATAATTATATCGGTAATATAAGGTACAATACTTTTAAGGTTCATGGTGTAGCACGTCTATCGCGGGATCTAAATATGGGGGCAGGAATAGGAAGAAGCAGCGCGCGCGGTTATTTGTTCCGTGATGAAAAAGATGCATATATAAGATTTGAGAGAAGAGATACAATTTCATTCTCATTATTATATCAAAGTTCCGATGCCGCATTAATTCTTTACTCGCCATATTTAATTGATATCAGATATTATGCAAATCTAATCCGCTTCGAGGGGTATTACAAACACAGAGACGGTCTTAAAGTATCCGGTTCATTTCAATATATATCGGTCAGCGATGCAAACGAAGGAAATGATCTCAACCTTCGTTTAGGTAAATATTTCTATAAAGATCTTGCAGTAGGATACGAGTATTATTACACAAATTATAAGTATAAAGCTCAGTATTACTATTCGCCTACAAATTTTGAATCGCACAGTATTTGGGTAGATAATGAACTCGAAAGGAAAAAAGATTTAAGAGTAACGCTCGGCGGCAAATTGGGTATTATTCCAAGAAATAAAATTTTGGTGTTGGGTGCTTATCTGGATGTTTATTATCAGGCATCCCGTAATTTTTTATTCTCGGGAAGAATAATTGCCCAGAGTACATCGCGTGATGAAGCGAGCTACAGAAGCTTTGCCGCACAAATATCTGTTTACTGGTCTATCTTTTAACAATTCATTTTTTTATATGAAGAAAATCTTTAATTCATTTTTATTTCTTTCACTTACAGCTCTATCAATCAATGCACAGGAATTAAAACTGATTGGTAAAGCAGAGCCGGGCGGTGTATTAATAGGAACTGGAAAAAATATTTCTTCTGCGTATTTGAATGATACTAAATTAATGGTTGATAAAAACGGAATATTTATTTTAGGATTTGACCGGGATGCAGCCGGCGCACAATACCTTAAAGTTGAATTCGAAAACGGAGAGATAGAAACAAAAAAAATTCTCTTGCCAAAAAGAAAGTATGTTATACAGAAATTAACGATTGCAGAAAAGTATGTTAACCCTCCACAAGAAGAATTGGAAAGAATAGAAATTGAAAGCAAGAAAATGAATGAAGCGCGTTCTCAGGTTGGTAAAATTGATTCAGCACTTTTTAGTATAGGATTTATTAAACCTGCAGCCGGACGTATATCAAGCGTGTTCGGAAGTCAGAGAATATTAAACGGCATTCCAAAGAGTCCGCATAACGGAATTGATATTGCTGCGCCGGAAGGAACCGCTGTACTTGCTGCTTCAGACGGAGTTGTTATTATTGCCGGCGAAGATTTTTATTATAACGGCAATTTTATTTTGATCGATCACGGACAGGGATTATCTAGTATTTATCTCCACCTAAGCAAACTTAACACTAAGACCGGCGATTTAGTAAAAAAGGGACAGAAAATTGGCGAGGTTGGTTCTACCGGACGATCAACTGCTCCACATCTTCATTGGGGAGTTCAATGGTATGGAAACCGTATTGACCCTATGAGTCTTCTGAATATTTCTTTCTAAACACTAAACTATCCTAAAATTAAATGGAACGCTTATGGTGCGGATCATCCGGATTAAAATGGATGAGAAGCAAATGTAATCTTTCAATTTCAAAATCTGCGGAGATCTATCCGTTAAATCCGCGTTCTTATTAATAATTGATAGACTACATTTGCGTTTCACTCCCTCTTTTAGTTCAATCCGGCAGAATGAATTGCATTAAACAATAATTTGAATGTTCCGAAAGTCCAATGTCTGTTCTGCGCTTTGAATCCGAATAAAATAACATGTCCATTCTTTTGTTTAACATCAACAACAGCGGCTCGCTTGAATAAATAATCTTCACCCAATAAAAATCCTGATTTCAGCAATTCCTTATCAGGAAATCGAACAACAACGCTTCTATCATATTTACCAAAAGGAGTTGTAGTTGCAAAAGCTATTTTATCACTTACGTACCCAATGCTTTCTTCATCCATACCGTAACCAATCGGTTGAGTATTATCTACACTTATTCTCAATAAAGAACCGGGGCAGAAGAAATCCTCATTACGAAGATTTTTTAATGTATTGGTAACACGTAAACCAAGATCTTCAATTGCAAAATTACACGCCTGACCAAGTGTAATAACATAGCCGCCGTCTTTTTCAATAAAGTTTTTCAAATTTTCAAGTCCAACTTTACCCAGTCCGCTGTCATACTCTGCCGGTTTCGGTCTTGAAAATCTTGCTGCATCTCCGCTTGGTTTTCCATTCTTAATCAAATCTCCGCTCATATCCGGAAGTATAATAACATCGAACTTTTTCTTAAGATTTTTGTCCTTGAAATCTTTGTTGTGCATCGTTACAAAGTTGAACTCGTAATTCTCTAAAAGTAATCTTGTCCAACCTTCATCCATGTTTGCAGTCCACGGCTGATAAAGTCCAACATTTAGTTTCTTAATCTCTTTTATCTTTTCTTTTTCAATCTGCCCGGCAATATCAAATTGAAAGTGAAGGTCTTCCGCAGCTTTATTTATTATTTCCTTCGAATTATTATTTACTTCAACAATAACCGACCCTTGATTAAAAGTTTTGTTTTCAAGGATAAGTTTTTCTGTACTCCAGTAAACAGGAATTCCGGCTTTATGCAGCCGGTTAATCAAAGTAGAGTTTACATTTAATCCGGATCTGGCTACAAAATATTTTCCCGGCTTCTCGCTTACTTTTCCCTGAGGGAAATTAGCATCGCTTAACTGAACAGATTCAACCTCAAATGGTCTATCTATCTGATAAGTTTTTACACCCATTAAATATGGAAGAGTCCAACCAGCAACATCATACGGAACAATAGGGGATTCTGTTCGTGATTTTCTTAAGTCAGGATATCTCTGCTCTTCCATTAAATCTTTTGCATATCTTCCATTAGGTTGCGCAAGATAAATTATGTAACTGTTAGCGGGATAAATGATATTATCAACAACAAATTCTTTCCCGCTAAAATTTACTTCAACGGCACCGAGCTGAAGAATTTCGATCATTTTAGAAGTTGTAACAGGATCATTCTGATCGCGCGGAATAACATAGGCAAATGGTTTTTCTTTTTTCCCTTTTTCAATTGATTCCTTTGCCATTCTATAATAGTTATATAATATTTCATTTTTGTATTGAGAGGAAATTTTTATCAGCGCTTCAGTAAGAGCAATTTCATAATTAACAATATCTCTTAGCCGCCACCATCCTCCGCGCCATGGATTAGGATAGTTTGTTCTTATATCAAAAGTAGTAATTTCATTTGTGGCTCTTACTTCGGAAGGATCGATAAAAATAGGGCTGGCAATATTAACACTTGCCATTTCTGAGAGAAGAGAAATTTGATTATGCCACATTCCGCAATCGCTTGCCGGTCCTTGCCACCATCCTTCAAAAAGCGCGTTACTTATAATTCCGTTGTAACCCTGCTTCTCCAGATCGAGTGCAGTATAACTTCCAATTAATCCTGCCCATCTCCAGATAAGAGGATTTACGTTTGGATTAATAGGATCTTTGTAAGGAACAACAAACAAACGTGCACCATTACTTCCCATTTGATGTTCATCAAGCCATATCTGCGGAAGCCAATCGTGAAAGGCTACTTTTACAACATTTTTTGTTTCCTGTAAATTGAACATGAACCAATCGCGGTTGTTATCGTGACCGGAATAAATGTGATAGAGCCAGGGCATCGGGGCGCCGTCGAACTCGGTACCTAAATGTTTATTGTACCAGTCAACAATCATTGTTGTACCATCTGGATTAATTGACGGCATTAGAATGAAAATAACATTGTTCATCGCATCAATAACTTCTTTGGATGATTTTCCGGTAATCATATTATAGGCAAGCTCCATAGACATTTGCGAAGAAGCAATTTCTGTTGAATGAATGTTACACGTAACCAGAACAATTGTCTTCCCTTCTTTAACAAGTGATTCAACTTCAGAATCGGATGTTTTACGAGGATCAGAAAGTTTTCTATTTATGCCGCGGTATTTTTCAATATCGCGGATGTTTTCTTCAGAGCTGATTACCGCCATAAACATATTGCGTTTCTGCGAAGACTTGCCTATTTCCTGATAAATGATCTGATTGGAAAACTCCGCAAGATGCTTAAAATATTTCTGGATGGTTTCGTAATCGGCAATTTTATAGTCGGTTCCAACTTTGTATCCTAGAAACTCTTCCGGCGATTTCATTCGCTGAGAAATTGCTACCGAAGAGATGAGAAGCAGAAATAATAGCGAGCGTTTTAACATAGAATACCTCGATAAAGTTTTTTAAGTATTTATTCTGTGTTTCAAATTATGAAATCAATTAATGAAAGAACATAAAAATTTTGGAGATGAGAAAAAAGAGCGGTTATATGCTACAAGAGTTCAAGGATTGAATCGCAGACTTTAACACCGCATTCCAGAAGAATTTTTTTGCTTTGATGCCCGCTTGAAATTAAAACGCAGTCAGCTCCAATTTCTGATGCGACTTCAAAGTCATGAACTGTATCGCCAATTAAGAGTGTTTCCCCTTTTCCGTTACCAAGGTGTTTCATCAAATCCTTGCCAAGATGCATTTTACTAGCAGCGTAGATATTATCTAATCCTACAACATGGGTAAAATATTTTTTCAATCTGTAATGATCTACTAATTCATTTAAAGTATGCTGCGAATATGCCGAGAGGATCGATTGACCGATGCCGAGTTTTTCTATTTTATTAAGAAGTTCGATTACTCCGTTGTAAAGATTACATTCATATTTTCTCCGCTCGTACTCATCCATCCAGATTTTGCCAAGTTGTTCAAAGGATTCTTTTTCAAAATCGAAACCAAGGACAGCATAGTAATTCTTAACAGGAATAGTAAAGACCGATCTGTATTTTTCAATATCAATTAGGGGAAGTGAGCGCTTGTGTGACAGCCAATTTATTAATTCAACGCAAAGCTCAACATCGTTTAGAATTGTTCCGTTCCAGTCCCAGATTATATGTTTGTATTTTTTAATCACGGATGCAAATTTATCGGATAATTGAACGAGAACAAAATTCTGAACAGTACTTACAACAACTTAATAGTGTTTAAGCGATTTTTTTGATAAGGAGTTATTCTAAGATTAAACCGGTACAAAATAAATTTGTTATTACGCTAATAAAATCAATTTAATAACTGATATTATGCGTACGTTTAAAAAATCTTTGCCACAAAATCACAAAAGCACTAAAACCATTCGTGAAAATTCGTGTAATTAGCGACAAAAATTATTAAGAAATGCATTACGATATTATTTGCAATAAATAATTATAAAAAGAAGAGGTAGCTACAAAAGCACTAAAACTATTCGTGAAAATTCGTGTAATTAGCGGCAAAAAAATAACTCATCGCTTAACATCAGTTAAAAGCAATCAATAGATGCAGTTCACTCAATGTAAAGCATTTGCCCGCGCTCAGCCCGGTTTGATATTTCTGCCCGATAATTTATTAGGTAAGTAAGTCTAAAAATTGAACATCATTCTTAGATAAGCAAAGTTAGTGTTAACAGAAGTTTCTTTCGATACATTTCTTTCGGCAATATATTTATAAAAGAGATCGAACCAGACTTCTCTAATCGGTTCAATTCTAAACTTGAATGAAAAAATATTCTGGTTTATTCTCTCGCCATCTAAAAAGTTAATATACTTTGCATCAATTAATTCTCTATGCCCAAGCATAAAATCACCGCCGGCATTAAAGATCAAATTTCCCTGTCCATCATAAATATTTTCGCCGGCTCGTACATGCTGAATTTCAAAATTAACTCTCATCTTTTCATTTATATTGTACGAAAGCGAAGCATGTATTTCATCTGCATTTGGACCAATTCTATGACCAAGATTCTGGCTGTGAGATGTATATGAATTCTTAAGATTAGTGTGTGAATAAACGTAGGGACGTATTCTTGTATATTCCAGCACAATAGATAAATCACTTAAAGAAAACGGTGAATACCAAAAAGCACCTATTTGATAAGCTGTTTTGTTAGAGAATAAATCGAGTTTCTGAAGCTGGGAAA
>DYHC01000067.1 GCA_020724325.1 Melioribacter roseus | reverse complement strand
AGTACCAGAAAAACTGCTTATACCATTGCTATAGTTACTGATTTTGAAAGTCAATAAGCTATTGCTGATATTGGTATCTAAGACCATTACAAAATGTAAGGTATCGGTATAAACTATTAGAGAATACAAAACGCTGTCAATTATCATTTTATCCTCATTCAGAATAGCAGCCGGTACTCTTGCACCCTGCTCATAAAGTCTTAGATTGTAATGATTTGTTGAATCTATCGGCTCATCATAGACTTGAGCAAATACTGATATTGTTAAAAGCAATAAGAATAATAAAATTTTCATGTTCACCTCAAACTCGGTTTTTGTAAGTTTCTGTTTATTCCCGGATGATAGTAATAAAACTTTGAATTTTGCAGAATTTCATTCCCTGCCGTGTCCTTAACGCAATTTACAGTTATGATAGCCGTTTTTTTGTACAGGATTCGCTCACAAATGATCACCACAGCATTATTCTGGTCTAAGGGTAGTCCAACACTGTATATTTTATAATTGTGGCTTGTAGCACTATCTATGACGCTAAAACAGGATTTGGTTAGTCCGGATTGTTGAATCGGCTCTGAAAAAGATAATAGAATAGTTGTTGTTGTGTCTTTGTTCGTCCAATTCTGAGCAAAAACAAACAATTGGAAGCAAATCACAATTGTAATTAAAATTTTCATTGTTTTATTATGGCAATGTTTGTTGGTTTATTTGGAATCGTTCCTTTTTGAAAAACTTGGCTTACTCCCATAACCGAATAAAATCCCGCTGAATCCTCAATCACAAGCCCAGCCCTTAAATACTTACCATCATTTACAAGAGAAATTGTAACGGGGGTTGCTGTTGTTGTCTCTGCAATTTTAAGATAACTTAAATCAATAGGTTCTAAATAATCCACACTGTCTTGTAAAGCAAAGCCCGTTGATTGTGTCCTTTGTTCAATAAAAACAAGATATTTAGCTGCTTGCGGATGCTGATCAAATGTAATTGTGTAGTTGCTTCTGATTTGAGAGTTGCAGCTTATTGTGAGCAAAGCCACTAAAAGAAAAATAAGTTTTTTCATATTATAGTTTCCTGACATTGTTATAAATTAAAAATAATCCCAATATCAATAACAAACAACCTTCGGTATTTGTTATCATAGATAATGCCAATGATATTTCAATCTTCGCTATCATAGAAAATTCCTGCAAAAATAAATGCAAGTAAAAAAGAAACCACTATCCAGATTAAAATTATTTCCATCACCAACCACTCCTGTAATCACCATAAACATCTGCATATCCTATTATATCCTCAAGATTAAAGGGTTCGCTGTAGATATTGTTATCGCCGGCAACATACCAAACGAATCCGAACATGCCGTTGATAAACTTAACCGGGTGATGCTCTCTTTCAGCTTCATTAAATCCTAATTCTTCATGATAAATCAACTCTTTATATGGGATGGTTTCGGTGTCTTCTAATCTTATTCTGTAAATAGCATACCTATCGAAACAAGCCCTGATCTTATTCTTGAGACTGATTTCGTTGTATTGCTTGCGTAAAGCCACCGCTGATATTTGTTGTGGCTGATAACCTGTTGTCGGGCTTAATCTGATTAAATCATTATCGCTTGCGTAATATAGACTCCCCCTAATACTCACTAAAGAGAATTTTGATTTCAAACCAAAACCTACAAGTCTTTCTACTGTTGCTCCACTGTCTGGATCGAGAATGTTAACTGTGCTTTCAGTTAATACTACAAGATTACTGTTTACTGTGCTGTTTATCCCGATAATGTTTTGTCCGAAATTAGAGTCTATCGGATAACTGTTTTCAGCGGGAATAATTGTTTGCATGTTCGCCCCATCACTATTGATGGCATTCTTGAAAACAGTTGTTCTGTATTTTTCGTTAATATATGCCTGAGTTACATAAACAAATCCATTGCGGACATGACTTACACCAAAATCTTTAACTAAGTCTCCAACATAACCTAATCTTGTTGAAAGCTCCTCAAGATATGCAGAATTTCCATCGAGATAGATATTTTGTTTTTTTATAATTTTTAATTCCGCTATCCTTAATCTGTAATTTGATACTTCTCCGGAAACCTGCTCTAACACTGTAACCGATAATGCTTTCCAAGTCTGAACAGTACCAAAATCATAATCAAAGGTTTTTGTGATCCAAACCCCCTGATTTCCCGATAATCCCTGCAAAAATGAATTTCCACCACTATCACCCCATGCCCTAAATTCCGCATTTACTGTTGTTGCTCCGGTTCTGATTATCATAAATTTTATGGTAATGGTAAAAATACCCTGAAGGTTTGATTTTAGATTACCAACAGGATAAGATAAGCTACCAACATGCATGCCTTCACCTGTTAAATAGTTAAGTTCAGTGAAGTCGCAATAATCCTCAACATAATATTCTCCGGCATCATTGCCAACAGTAGGTGCGTCTCCGTTAAAGGTGCTGAAATCATAGACATTGGCAAGCCAGCTACCGGCTGAGTTTGTGTTTGCCTGTGATGTAGCACAGTCTTCTATAAAGTATTCGTTAGATGTTGGTGTTAGAGATTGTTCGAGATAAATATTTTTTGTTAATGTTGTTTTCCAAAGCTTTGTTTTATCATCGTCTCCTGAAACTTCAAACTTATAAGCAAGGTAGTGATTGAGTTGATCATGATTGAAATATAATTCCAGAAATTTTGTTCTTCTGCTTAATAATCCCAAAACAATATAAGGTTGGAATAAAACGCTTTGACTTGACGATACCGTTAATTTATAATCATAGTTTTTCTGAAGTTCGTATCCAAGCTGATTAAGAACTAATATTGCAGAGTATTCCCCTGCTGTAAGATTTCCACTACCGAAAACATGAGACAAACTGCTTAGAGTATAATCAATAACACACTGTTCGATTACAAGTCTGTTTGTTTGTCTGAAACTTAAATCTTCGGTTTGATTAAGCTGATATTGAGTCAGGTCAACATACAGATATTGGTTAATGTGTTCGATAACTAACGCTCTTCTATATTTTTCTCCACCGAATCCTATGATAATTTTATTTGTTGCCCGGACAAATTCAACTTCATCCATAATAGCTTCAGCATTTGCCTGCAAGGTTTTTATTGGGATGTAATCGCACATGATAACTATATCGTCGTTTACTGCCCATCGGTCTAATTCCTGTTGATCATTAACGAGTATGTTTGTATAGCTGCCATTATCATAGCTCTTTATAATAGCCACAGGCATTGTTCTGGCTTTGCTGTAATTGATTAGTCTGAATTGTGCAAGATTTCCATAATTCCCATAGACACTAATGTATTTTAATCCCGATATAACAGGAAAAGCCTGTATTTTTGTTATCTTTAATTCGGTTAGATTTTTCCACTCATCTCTCCAATAACTACCGGTAAAATACGGTCTTGCATATACCTGAAGTGTGTTAAGAGTTAAGTTTGTGAATTGCGATGTTACTGTGGCTCTGGTCAGGTAGATTGTTACTTCAACCCCTTCATCATTTTTTCTATCGAAGTAATTATCGAAATCAATAAATTCTTCATCTGCTAAATTTGGGTTGCTTCCTATTGGTGTCTGATATTTCAGCTGATAACCAGCTCTTGTTGATAGTTTTTCCGGGATCAAATAATTATAAATGTTTTTACTTCGGATCAATCCATCGAGTCCGGTATTAGGGGAAGCCGAAGGCATTAAGCCCTTCTTGAAGCCTAAGAATTTCAATTCCTGAATCTGTCTTGGCTTTGGCATTATACCCCCTCTTGATAATCATCAATTCTGTAAAGTTTAACTGCAATTTCAACTATTGCTGCGAAACTATCTTCATTCCAAACCAAGTCTTCGGTGCTGTTAAATCCAAAATAATTTCCATCATTCTGAATTGGTCTGCGGACATAATAAATAGTAAGCGATTCATTAGTAGCGGATTTTGGTAATTTATAAATGTAATTATTATCAAAAGCAATTGCGGTCTTATTCCTGAAATAAGTGTTGTTGTTTATCATCTCCGGAATAAATGAATTGTCAATTGCTGTTGCATTGCCACTGTCAATAAGTTTATAAATATTTTTACGGTTATGTGTTGCTGTTAAAGTATCTGCAGGGAATGTTAACTGAACAGAATTAAGAAGTTCGGGATTGCTGCCTATTATAAGTTCTGGTTTGAATTGTGCTTTTTCAATTATTGTTTTGAAATAGATTTCTCCGGCTCTGTTGATGTAGTTTTCTACTTCTTCTTCTGTTCTTAGTATTTGTCCAAAAATGATGGAATCATTTACATTGTCATACTGCAGTTCGTCCTGAATTGCTCTTGTAAATAATTTCGCAATATTCAAAAACTTGTTGTTCATTTATTTACCAATCTGTTGTTAAAAAACCTGTTGGTTCGTTTATTTTAGAATTATTTTTACCTGCATAATGCAATGCGGATTTTTCAGCTTCAATAAAGAAGCTTGACCGGTTTGGTGTTACTAAAGGTAATAACCTGTAAAGTGAATAATAAAAAATTGCTTCGTCGAACTGTACCGGTAACAGCAATTCCTGTGTGTCAGACGGTTCTGTTGTTGTAATCGCAAAGCCTGTAATTGTAAAATCACTGCCTGCGTAATTGTTTTGGTTTGTAGCAAAAATTAAGGTGTCGTTTTCAATTGTAAAGGCAGTGGTTATGGCGTTTTTTCTGGCAACATATAATTCATGTGGTTTGACGAAATCATAGGGAATGTTATCGGGTGAAATCAGAGACTGTATTCTTTTGAATGTTTCAACCAATTCGTATTCGGTAATATCGCTAAGGATTGTAATTTTTTCGGTTGTGGTATAGCAGTCATGAACGCTGCTTAACCATATCTGTGCCTTATTCATAGCACGATAGATTTGGTTGGGTAGGAAAGATTGAGCAGGCAATATCCTTTTAAGCTCCTGCTCGATTTCAAAATATAAATCCGTTGCTCTGCTCATTGCAATATCTCGGATATAATTTCTTTTTTGGTCTTAGGAATTTTCTTAGAAGGAAAGATTTCGTTATAAATAGCTGATAACTGACTCAAATCCATCTGGTCTAATTCTTTCTTTGAAAACGGAAGTGCAGGTAAATCTATTTCTGTTTCTGACTCTGGCTGTGGTTCAGGCGTTACTTCTGTTGCTTGTTTAACAGGAATTTTCCCGGTTATTACTGCAACTTTTTCAGCAACAACTTTTTCAAGCTGATCAATTCTTTTCTGTTCGCTCGCATTTTCTAATATTGCTTTCCATTTATCTTCATCTTCTTTTGTTGTACCTATATCAATATCTGAATCCGGAACTTCTTTTAATAATCTCTTTCCAATCTCATCAGCAGGAATAAATCTTCCCTTAAATGCTTTTGTTAGTCTTAAAAAATGGACGGCTTCAATTGAAAACATGTTATTGTTTTCTTGTGTGTCAATTACATTGATTTTCATTTTTTTTCTCCTGTTTGGTTAAAAAATAGGGCAGACTACAAATAGAGCCTGCCCCTGCTTATTTTAAGTGTAAGCTGCAGATGATTTCCAAGTTGTTGAACCGGTTTTGAGATGGGTTTTGAACGCTTGAAAATCAAAGATAACCGAGCCAACCGGCAGATTATTGTAGTCGCTCAAGGTTATAGCGGATGCACCGGTATAATTTGCCTGAACAACTGTTTTTCCATTTTGGCTTGTGCCGGTTATAATAAGAACATTACTAAGATTCTGAGCAGCAGTCAGTGGGATGTTGAATAAGTCCATAAATGAAACTCCATCAACAACTTGACTGTTTCTCAATTTAACTCCTGTTGCCATGTTAATTTCTCCTTTTAATATTAAAATTTGGGGGAATTATCTCCCCCGCTAATTAGTAAGCTGAAATTGATTCAGTGCCATAGGTGAAATACAGGAATGAACTGAAATTGCCATAGAATGTATTTGCACCTAATCCGAAATAATTATCACTGTCTATGATGTCGGCTCTTTCATAACCGATAATCATATCAGCAGCATCACCTAAGAATGCGGAATAATCAGCCTTCTCGGATTCAAAGCTTAAAGGCGATCCATATCCACATGTAACTGCTCCAGCACCAACAACTACTGCCGGGCGTCTTGCACCGTCTTCTCTGTCCATTGCCATGTAATCGGTTCTTCCGTATTGTACGGTATAACCTAAGTCTGTATCGTAACCAGCATCACCACTTATTCTTGCAGCGGGCTTGGTTTCATCAATTACGATGTAAGCACCCTCAATGTATGTGCCTTCAAGTCTTCCGGTGAATATCAGGTTTTCGTTTCCTCTGATTCCTGCATCTTTCAGGTAAGTCTGATATTCAGAGTCTTGTTTCAACTGAAATGCCTGAACGTGATCGAGAATAATCAGAACAAGTTGTTTGTTGTCAACAACAATGGGTTCTATCTTATTCAGAGCAGCAAGATAAACCATATTCATCAGTCTTTTGAAGGTCATGCCTTGAGTTGATGCGTTATTTAATGTTGCCAGAGCAGTGGCGACAGCAGTTTCATAAGCAGAGTTGAATGTGCCTCCGAATGCTACTTTACCAGAACCAGCAACATAAATGTTTGGATGAGATTTGGGTGTAAGGTTCAAGCCGAATGTAGGATGTGTCAGGTTGTCTGAATAACCCTGCATTATAGCAAGATAAGGTTGAATTGCAAGATACCGGGTAAACCAATCCTTTAAGTCCTCATAGCCTCTTTCCATTAAAGCCATCTGAACTTCAGGTTTCTGAAGAACCTGTTTGCTCATCTTCGAATCCTGAATTTCAACAGCATGTCTGACCTGATTTATTGCATTTTTCTTGATGAGAATTTTTCTCTTCTCTTCATAGCCACGCAAAGGTGCAGAACCGAATCTACCTTTACCGGTCAGTGGAACACGAACAGGTATATCCATATAAATACCGCCCATGCGTTCATAGTCCCGAATTTGATAGATTAGGTTTGTTGGTTTAGGCAAACTCATTGCACCGGCATAAGTTCTTGCCTTTTTGAATTTATTTACATTTACGTCTTGAGTCCAATCCGCCCATTTACTTACTCTGTACGGAACTTTTTCAAGCTTAGTACTAAGTCCTCTTCGGAATATAGCCATCTCCGGCGTCCAAGTTCCACCGATTACTGCACCGAATAAGAGAGCAAAAGGAAGATTGGCTTCAGGTGAATATGCAATTGCAATTGCAACTGCTATCAGCCCGATTAAGCTAAACAAGAATTTTGCTGTTTTAGAATACATTTTTTTATCCTTTCAAAATTTTTCTTTTGACTTTGTTTAATATTTTATCCAGCATCTCATCGTCAGCGTCAAAGTCATCTAAGACATTGATTTCTTCTTCGCCGTCGAGAAGTCCGGATTTGGTTTTGTGAGTTCCGCTTGGCTCAGGAATATCTTTCTGTGCTTCTCTGTAAGCATGGGCTTGTCCCTTGTGCTTAGCGGTCTCAACTATATCATTGAAGAATAAATCCATTAACTCTTTATAGATTGCTCTTGGTTCAATTACAGGCACTGTGTTGCCGATATAATGCACAAGTTTATCGTTTATCTTACCATTTGGCAAGAGTATATTGTCATAGATAAATTTATTGTAACCATCATTATCAAGGCTTAAATCTAAGCCCAGATCCTGTGGTGATATACCGGCTTCTTTGAGTTTGTTTTCAAATAAACTCAAGTCAGCTTTAATTGTTTCAACAGCAATTTTTTCCCAATTGTTACTTATGTAAAAATATCTGTCAAATTCCTTGTCTATCTTAGCTTTTTCCTGTTCATAAAGTTTCTGATATTCGGCATATTCTCTCCGGCTTAAAGATTCTTCGAACTCAAGCAAACTTTCCTGATCATTGGGATCATCAGGAAAATCAGGGAATTTTTGTTTAAGCTTTTCGGCTAAGGTTTTACCCTTAATTGCCTCTGCTTGTTTGATATATTCCTCTGTTTTGCTTTCTTCAGGCATCTGCCAATTTTCATCTAAAGGCGACTTTATTTTTTTAATATAAAGTTGCGAGTTGATGTAATTCTGCAATGCCTTTGGCGAAAACGTCTCTCCGTTTATGCCCTTGAGAATGCCTGTCAGCTCTTCCGAGACCTGTTTGAACTCTTCTTCACTGCCTTGAAAACTTGTTTTGTAATCGGCTATAAATTTCTGGATATATGAATCATCAACAGTAACAGTTTTCGCCTCTGTTTTATCTTTGGCTGTTTTTTGTTGCTGTTGTTCATCATCCGATTTGTCTTTGTTTTCGGCTGTGATAAATGAGTCAATGGTTTTATCTTCCTGTTCTTTTATGGCAAGCAAGAGAGCATCTAAATCTATTTTATCGCTCTCCATGATCTTGCTTAGTGCTGCTTCCGGAATTTCTGATAATTTTTTACCGGAAAATTCCTCTAAGTCAAAATCTTCATCTTCTTCTGTTTCTTCTTCGTCTTCTTCTCCTTCGTCTTCTTTTTCATCTTTATCTTCAGTATCTGTCTTGGTTTCTTCGTCATCTTTTACATCATCGTCTTTGTCTTTTTC
>DYHC01000066.1:5299-8592 GCA_020724325.1 Melioribacter roseus | reverse complement strand
TACCAGCGGGAACGCTGATAATTGTTAACAGAAAAAGTCACAATTCGTCAATGACTACAATGTTTTGATACTGCGTATTAAATAACCGCTTATAATATAATAATTTAGAGCACGCTTTGCGAGGCAAATTGCTTTTTTTATATATTAAAGAAAAGTAATGGAATTTTGAGAACATTTGTTTTCTTATAAGTTATAGAAATTACAATAACTTAGTTCATTGCGAGCCAAATTTTCTTAATTATTAAGAAAATCATCCAAATTATCAAAAAACAGTCCTTCTCTATAGCAGCGAACTTTTGGTCCGCAACTAAATTATTTCATATCCTTTAAGTCCGGGCAGTTGTACAAGATTACCAAATCCAGCTGCTTTTGAATAACATTCTTTACAAATTGGATAAAATCTAATATTAGCACTTTCGGAAATAATTTTACTAATTCTATCAACAACTTCTTTATAGTTTGCTGATGAAAGGTTGCATTCAAAAACAGATTCTTGCACTCTTACACCGTAATTTTCGAGCACTTTGCTTATTTTATCTCTTTGTTTGTCATCATCAATATCGTAAGTAATTAAATAGATCATATTACCTAATTTTTAATGGTTTATAGCTCATTTCTTTTTTCCGCACGCAATTTTTAATAACCTTAACCTGGCAGTTGATAAACTGTTTATAAGTTACTTTCCTATTAAAATCTGCCGGAGTAAATTCTGTTTTAAGCCGTTCTTCAATCATGGCAATATACTTTTTCCGAAATTCTTTTGTCATCATGCACGGGTAAGCATTTTTTTCATCAAACACAAAATCATTTATTGAAACCATATTTCTGTGAGTGATATAAATGGCAAGTGAATCGATAATATGACGGAATTCTTCCTGGATATCTGAAGCAAGCGGATTGTATCTATTACTCGGTTGATGGAAAAAACCGATTTGCGGATTTAATCCTTCAATAATAAGAGCAGTAGAAATATGATGATAAAGAATTGAATAGCCGAATGAAAGGAGGGAATTAAACGGGTCTTCCGGCGGATGCTTTGTTCTGGAATTAAACTTCCAACCGTCTTCAAGCGATTCATTTATTTTATCGAAGTAGAATGATGCTGCACTTCCTTCAATTCCTCTTAAAGACTCGAGCGATTCAGTCTCTGCAGCTTTATCGATCCAGTAATTAAATTTATTTATTGTAGTTTCATCATTATTTATTCTTCTTATAACAACTTTTTGATTGTTAATTTTTGCTTGAACAATTTCTTTTGCCAATGCAGTTTTGAAAAAATCATTTTGAGCAAGTTCAGCTTGTTCAAGCCATAGTTCGTAATTAGGAATATTAGGATTAATTTGTAAACGGATTTCGCCGTTTGGTTTGCAAAAGAAAACCGGAATATTATTTTCATTTAACTTAAATACTGCCGGCATAGAAACTTTTGAATACCCGATAAAGACAAGACTGCTAACCTGAGTTAAAGGCAATTGTAATTTTTTTAGATCGGAATTTTCCTCTTCAGTTAAAATATCGAGCTTGCCGTTTTCAATATGGAGCGAAGAAAAATTTGTAATATAAATTGGAAATTTATCTAGAAGAATTTCTTGAATCTCATTTGTATTGAGCGGTTTTAAGTCTATTTGCGGTTTTTTCTTGATATTTCTGATATTAGATAGATTCGCAAAAGTAAGCCAGCTCCCTTGAGGCAGAGAATCCTTATCCAGCTCTAAATTAATAGGCTGCGCTTGCTGCCCGGCTTCATCGCTGCTTTTATCTATAATTAATGAATTGACAAACAGATAGCCGAGATACTGGAAACCATCTTCAAAAGAAGTTATGCTGGTTTTTGAAGGTTTAATTTCGAGGTCAATCTTTTTTAATGTTACCTTAACTTTCGAAAGAGCTTCTTCCGCTTGTTCTTTTGATTTGCATAGAATTACAAAATCATCCGCATATCTAATCAGCTTAAAATCATTTTGCAAAGCTTCGTCAAATTCATCTAAATATAAATTAGCCAGCAGCGGCGAAATAACCGCTCCTTGTGGAAGTCCCTTTCTTCTTTTAATTCTCGTATCGTTAAAAATTACATCGCTTGTAATCCACTGCATTAGAATTGGAAAAAGCGGATCATTTCCGTATAAAATTTTTAATTTGTTTATCAGGATTTCCCAATTCACATTATCGAAGAAAGATTGAATATCCGACTCAAGAATAAAATTGAACCCGTCCTTTCTTGCCTGGTTAATAGCATAAGCAGCGCTTGAACGCGAATAACCTTTACGATATGCAAATGAATTGTCTTCAAGCATTTCATCAATTGATGGACTTAATACTTGCGATACTGCCCTTTGAAGTGTACGGTCTTGAACTGTTGGAATTGCTAATGCTCTAATTTTATTTTCGGATTTTGGAATAATTATCCCTTTGAGTTCCGAAGATTTGTAAGAACCATTTAGAACAGATTCTGTTAAGTGCTCTAAATTTTTGTCCAGATTAGATTCATAAAAATCCGGAGTAACTCCATCCACACCGGCAAAGTCGCTATTCTCTTTAATATGCTTGAATGCGGTAAGTAAATTTTCTTTATCCAAAATTGAATCCATAAATGATTTTACCGGATTCAAACAAAGTGCAGAAGAATTACAATTGTTAAAAATATATTTACCAAATCCGGCAGATGTACTTTTACCGGCATGAAAGAACTGTCCGAGCAAAATTAATTTTAACCAAAAGTCATCGAGTTCACATTTGAATTTGATAGTTCCTACTATTCCGCCGGTATTCCTTTTCTGTTCTTTCTTTGGCATTTCAATCCATATAAAATTTTTTTCAATAATTTCTGCCGTTGGAACAGAAGGCATTTCTAATAAAGGTGTTGAATCGAAATTAAGTTTGTATAAATTCTCGACCCGTTTATAAAGAATGTATAAGAACCGCTGGAAATTAAAATGACTAATATCAAACAGCGATCCGCCTTTAACTTTTTCTTCACTCTTTCTTTCAACTCTAAGCGGAGTTAGAAAACTAATTGTATGAATGTTTGGGGAATGATTTGGCTGCAATTCGAAATGATTACTTAATTCTTTTATTTCAACCAGCTCAACCGAGGAATTTGTAAGATCGTTTGAAAAGCCGGAATCTAAGGTAGAAGGAAAATATGATTTAATTTTATTTTCAAAATCATATCCATCTTTTAGAAAAGTAATACCAAAGCAGTATTCATCGCCGGTATTATAGAAAATCCTTCCGTACTCGCAAGGATTGATAACAATGTCATTAATATTCCGTTGTTCTTTTTCAGTAGGGTG
>DYHC01000066.1:0-5289 GCA_020724325.1 Melioribacter roseus | reverse complement strand
AGAACCGTGATAAAAAAGAAATTTAATATTTCTCTTAAATCGCAGCCGGACATAGAAGCTTTGAATAAAGATTTCTTCAAAGAAATATTTTTTTTCCGTTAATACCGATTCATACTTCACGAAACTGCCCATATCCAACATTCCTTTTTGCACCAATGCCGAAATCGAGGAGGATTTGTTTGAAGACTTCGGTAATATAACAATCTTTAAGTGTAACAGTGTCATTAAATTTATAATCATCAACCACAAATTGAAAAGTGATCCTTATTCCAGGAGCAATTTTTAAGAAACGGATTGGATCTGGATTCTTAAATATTCCCTTCGTATGCGGGGTTATATAATCATCTTCAAATATTTTCCCATTACTTGGAATTTCTTCAATGTAAGCATCGCAGAAGATATGTTTGCGCATAGGTAACTTACCGAAGAAAACTTCCTCCCAGTTATCAAGATTAATAAGGTTCTTGGCATCTTTATTTATTGATCCCACTTTCTCTTTTATATAATTAAGCTTTTCATTTAAATAGGGAAAATCTTTTTTAGGAAAAACACTCTTAAGAACCCCTTTAACTGAAGAGCCAGGAATAACAGGAAATCCAGTAGTATGATCAAAGTAAAAACCAAGGTTAAAATCTGAGATAGCTTTTTTATTCTTAGGATCGACCTTATGAATTGCATCATGTGAATAACCGGCTCCAATTAATAATCCAGGGTAAGTCGTTATAAGAGTAAATTTTGTATCATTAGTTACATAAGGATGCATAAAATAATTTTTATAATCTATGCTATGAATTGTATTGTAATTAGCAGCAAACTCTTTAAGGTCTCTTTTAAACTCAATATTTTCTTCACGCAGAATACCGCTTAAGTACTTACTGCCGGCAATGTAATACTGATAAGATAAATTCGTACTCATTGGTCCTCCTCCTTAGTTTCATAAGTGAACATAGCAAGTTTACACGCAAGTGCTGCTTCTAAGATCTTGTCTCGAAAGTTTAATCTCTTCAAAGTTGTTTGTTGATTTGTTGTTTGTTGATTTGCATTTTCTAAATAAAGCGTAAGGAGTTCTTTGTTTTTATCAAGCTTTAGATTTGGATTTCCATCAACCAATACATGCTTTACAAAATTGGTTATTATAGGTCGATCTGCAGTTTCACCTTTCTTATAAAAAGCAAGAGTTTTGGCAATTCCAGCTTGTATTACAGAAGGACCAAAAGAAGCGATATAGCCGGCATACTTTGAAGGAATTTTATTTTCTGTGGTTTTGATATTCTTGAAATCATCACTCGGATTTTCAAGAAGTTGGAGAGCAACAGGAATTAGTTCGTCAACTTTTTTTAAGTTCATTCTACCCTCCTTTAATAAATAACTTTAACAATTTTAGAAAATCCGTAACCGATCGAGTAGTTTGCACCAAATTGGTATACTTTTCCATTATTATTGAATTCCTTCTCAAACTTTTTTCTTAAATCCTTTTTAACGCTTTGGTTTAAGTAGGAATCATAACCAAGTAAAAAGTAAAGTGTAGTTTTTCTTGGAAGAACCTCTTCATAAAAAAGATTGCCGCTTGTACCATCCTGTTTAATATAATTACGTGCAATTACCGGAATTGAGTCTTTACAAATTCTGCTAAAAAGAGATGAATCGAATATTGCGAGTTTGTCGATATCTATTTTGAGATAATCACTTAATACTTTTTTAACGGGCTCAGGAATTGTGGAACCATATTTCTTGGCTCTGCTATAATCCTCAATTTCAAGATCAACTGCATCATTAAAGTAGTAGAAATCGTGGTTGTTAAAGACCATTGTCTTCAGGAATGTTTTCAGTTCATTAAATTCAGGCACCTTTTTAATGAAATCATCAAACATATTTAAGTAGTCGGTTATTATTGCTTCCGATGTGCAATTGTAAAAAACATTTTGATTTGGACGTAGAGGGAGCGTAAGCATATTAGCTTCAAAGAAAATGAGGTGCCCGGGAGAATTCTTGAGTTCACCTGGTGTTTCGGGCAAACTTTGCACTTCATTTCCGAAAAGTTCTATTATCTCATCTGTTGTTAAAGTCGTTTTAGAACTATCGTATTCTAACAGATGATCAAAATATTCTCTTATGGCTCCTTTAAGTCCGGATGCATGAATAACGGGTACGCTTGTTACAGGATTGCGCTGAATAAGATTATCAACAATACCAAAGTGAGTATCTCCCGAACCAACATGCATATTTGAAAGAGTTTCGATGATATACATTTTGTAGCTATTCATTTTATTTCTCCTTAAAATTTTATTGCAAAGTTGTAACCGATTTTTAGTGCTGCCGGATAAGTTGCAATTGAACTTAATTGCTTTGCTGGGAAAAGTACCGAACCAGCCGGTATTGCTCGGAAAGAATCTGTTTTTTCTATCCGGCTCGATAAGAATCTTGGTGAATGCATTCCCCCAATTAGCGCAAATTTGAGTTCTTGTAAAATTGCATCATTCCCAACAAAAGGTGAAACAAGAACAAGTTTTTCTCCATTAAAATCAACTTTTAAGCTGCCATTATAATCACCATTGTCTTTATAATTTATAAATCTGATTATTACCGGGTGATTTGTGTACAAATGCGGCATTGATTTAGGTAATCTTTCAACTTTCATCTTAAACAAGGAGCGTTCACCTCCCATAAAGACGTCATAATCTACTATCGCATTTTCTTCGCTCAAATGTACTATCACACCAAACGCATAATTACTTTCCATTCTATAGTCGTTTTTTGTATAAAATAAACTTTCTTCCTCTCTTGTTTTACGATCTTTTCTTGCAATACCATGTTGAGAATCAGAAATTATTATCTTTTCAGTAAAGTAACCTTTATGTGTGTTTAATCTTTTCTTGCTTTTGTATTCTTTATATTCATTCCAGAATTGAATACCGCCAAGATATGCAGCGACTGGATCTTTCATTTTTTTGCCGGCACTATATGAAAAATGCTCGCTCTCTCCGGCAAGCACTTTTGAATTTTCCTCCGGTTTGAACTCAACAAGATTCAGTTTGCCATCTTCGTTTAGAAAAACATCAGCGGGAACGGGGAGTAAAAAATCTTCCGGACATTCTGATTCTCTCTTTTGACGAACGATAAAAACCGGTGATATTTTAAGTATTTTTCCAAAGTTATCGTCCAGATCATCAATTCCTTTCATCGGTGAAGTTCCGGTAAGTTTTTTTAGTTCACTGTCATTTATATCTGAAGGTAATCTTGTTTCTAAATTAAGTTTATCTTTTTTTTCAAGAATTGAAGCCCGTAGTGTTCCCAGAATAGTTGTTTGAGGTGGAAACATTAATGATGTTGCAAAAAAGCTTTCACCGAATGATTGTGAAGTTCCAAAATAAAATTTTCCAGCCGGTTTGAATGTTATTAAATGGGGAATGCTCATTATTTCTCTCCCGTAATAAACTTAATTAATTTTATTTGTGATATAAATTCATCAAAAATAGTTTCTGCCGGTTCGCCTCTGTAAATTTTTAATGTTCCGCCTTCTTTGTAAGTAAGCATTTCCTTCAGCATTCCGAATACATTACTTATCCCGGAGAATTCCTTATGTATATCTTCATTAAAACGATTTTTCATGAATGCATCGAGCTGATTTGGATTAGTTAAGTTCGTTAGTACTCTTTTATATCGAAGTAAATTATGATGAATTCCCTCCGGGTATTTAATTTCACCTTTTAATATACCTTTAAGAAATTCCGAATAATTTTTCAATTGATCTGTGCATAACTTAAAATGGACTTTTATTTGCTGTCCCGAATGCTGAGTTAAAAGCAGTACAAGTGAGTTCTTACCAGGTTGCGATTTTGCTTCATCCAGCAGATCGAGTGCTTTATCTATTGCAACAGATAAAGGAGATTTGTAATAGAATAAATGAACGCCTAATGAGATGCTGCCTTTAAGATTTATTTTACCTAATTCCGTTACATACTTAATTGAAAGTGAATGAATATAATCAAATATGGTTTTTGTATCTTCACCTATTTTGTACGCGGTTGGCATAAATGAAAGTAAATCATCGCCTCCAAGGTAAACCGGTTCACCTTGGAATTCTTTTTCAGTTATTGTTGCAGCTTCTTGTCCAAAACCAAAAAGTGTTTTAGAAAATTCTTGAGGGTCTTCAACATCATTAGCTGTTTTGCCAAGATTATCGCCATCGGCAACTACAATAGCCATATACTTTTGATAGTCTTTGAACTGATCGAAATCATTTGGGAATAATTTTCTAAATTCTTTCCCTTCTTCTGTATTTGGCTCAAAGGAAATCTCATCATAAGCCTTTAAATAATTAGTATATCCTTTTGGGTTATTAACAAGAAGGTATTCGATCAATTCGTGTCCAGAAATTTCACCCGTGGAGCGATAATGAAATTCATGAGGTTGAGCAGATTCGTTTTCAACATCAGCAATTTTATTACATTTGAATTTAATGAAGCAAAACGGGCAAACGGTTTGCTTTGTATGTTTTTTATCAAAGTTATCTTTAATTTCAAAAACGGATGGAAGCATTTTGCATCTAAAACACGTGGTTTCATTTTTACCAAGTGAGAAGTATCTATTGCGTTCTAATGCATCGAGGCATCAACAGTTTTAATAATATACTTTTTGTCAATTTCGTTCGCCGGTAGAACCACTATATTTGTTTGGAGATAATCATTGAAGATACTTTCTACATCTTTTTTTGATTTGCTTGGTAAATAATCTGAGTTAGCATTTGTATCAATAATACTGATAAAATATTTTTTAATCTCACTGTTTATTTTCTTAATTGTGTTTAAAGTGTCATCAAGTGATTTATTACTAGTTCCAACAACATGATCTGGAAACAATCCAGCTTTAGATTTAAGCGGCGGTTTTGCAGGGTTAAAATAAGGTGTAAGAACTGTTATATCATTATCTCCAGATAATCTCTCATATAAAAGTTTTGCATACCACGAAAAGAAAAAGGAGCTGAGCCAGAGTTCTCTTGTTTTCTTAGCGCTTCTCATCATTTCATAGATGGGACCGATTGTAAAACCAAAGAGGGTTTGGAATTTTTCTTCCATTATCGTACTCACTTTTTATTAACAAATGAGAAATTTGATTAAATATTCACCCAATTTTTTGATAAATGTTTTTCAAGAAAGTCTTTTAAGTCAAACTTATCGGGTATCTTTAGTGAACCTAGGTCTAGTATCCTTTGTCTTGCATCCTTTTTGAAAGATAGCTTAAAGTTGAATTCTTCGCCTAGAATCTCTTCATAGGTATTATTTATTCCTA
>DYHC01000065.1 GCA_020724325.1 Melioribacter roseus | reverse complement strand
TAGAAGCAAGTTCATTAGTCCAAGGAGAGGTTGTATTAAAACGATATCTTAAACTGTCACCTCTAAAATCGAGGAACACAGTATTTTGGTTTCTAAATATGTATCCGTTTGGCGAAGCAGCCGATTTCAAATTCGAAACTCCATTTGAAGGAATTGCTATATGAACGCCGGTCTGAAAACCACCAAGAAATTGAGGTCTTGCACTGCTGCTATATCTAACCAGACTGCCGTCTAATGTTACTTTGCCAAAAAAAACAGGTCGGTCTGCAACACGTAACTGCCCGTTTGTATGGAGAGGACCCCATACTGTATCTGTTGTTGTCCACCATATATTTGCAGATTCTGAATGAGAAAAGTAAGCATATTTGGAAAAAGAGCTTGGTTTAAGTACAACTTTAATTGTTGAAGAAATTCCGGCAAAAGTTCCAACTGAAACCAGTTCTTTTATTTGCTGAAAAGCATTAGTTGTTGTTAATGTAACCCGTATTGTTCCGTTATCGAAAGAGTAATTCCACGTTTGATCTGCGAGGGCGCCATTTTGAAAAATTTGGTTAGTAACTAAATTTATTCCTGATGCCGCAATATGATGGGATTTTTGATCATAATAATAGCTGGCAAAATTTTCTACAGTAGCTGTTGCCATGCTATTAAAATTTCTTCCGGCTACCATAAATATTAAGCTAAAACCAAGAACTAATAAAAGTGCTCCTTTTCCGCCCATATAAATCTCCTACCTAAGAGAAAAATTTCTTGCTGGTAATCGGACCTGCCGCCATATTACACGTTTATCGGCAGCATAATCATTTCCATAAGCTGCCGGGTTTTCAACTGCAACATCAATTTGGATTGCAGCTATTCCTAATGGCGGGGATGCCGGCATTGATGTCATCTTATCTCCATTTGCATCAAAATAAGTAAGTCTGAATTATGTAACACCTAGATTCGAACCTCTGGGAGTTGTGGAATTTACAACACGGTACAATAATCTATCGTTTGGATTAGGTGTAATATTAAGTTCTGAAGTTGGTCCGAGATAATATTTCAATGTATCGAGAACTCCATCCCCAAATGGATGAGCGGAAGTTGATAAATCAGTTATGAAATGAATTCTATTTGAATCGGCACTAATAATTCCCAGAGCCGGGTTAGGAAAAACATTCCAATTGGCACAATATCCAATCTTACGGAAGTCGTACTCCAAAAGTTTAACAACGTCTACTAAATTCTGCTGCACAATTCTTTCACCGCTGTAGTCATAATTATTCTTAACCGCAGCATCATTCATCCTAAGCAGAATCATAAGCAGCATTCCGCCTATAATTGTTGAACCCAATATGTCTAATAATGCACCGAAGCCCATTTTTTACCTAAAGTACCAATAACTATAGATTGTTGATAGTTTTATTGTGTCAACCATTTCTGGACTAATTACCCTTACAATCATTCTTTTGTGCCAGGTTCTTTCGTTAGTAGCAGAATTTGGATTGCTTGTTGTAACGTAGTCCACTCTACAAAAAGTACTAAAAATTATTCTTCGTGTAGTTCCGGCAAAAAAAACAGTATCTAATTTGGGATTACTTATATAGCAGTTAAAATCGTCAAAGTCGTTAAAATCTTCCGGAAAGTTTCTATTCTCGCCAGTTTCAATTCCAAGCGATGCAACATTTGTCAATGAATTTGTACTTGTTATTGCCGTAGTGTCTGAGTTATGGTCGAATGCTTTACCGGTCGCTTTTTCTATCATTGATGTTGCAAGCGAGGTTGCTAAAATTCCATAACGGTTATCTATCATTGTTGCATTAGTGTTAATTAATCCTCTGTTGGTGGTTAATATAACCATTGTTAAGAGGAAAATAGCCCCAATTGTTATTAGCATTTGTCCGGTATTCATTTAGCAGCCAATAAATTCTAATTGAAGATAAAGAAATTAACCCGATTTTTCTATTCAATTATTGTGCTATAAATCAGACTTTGTTTTTAAGCATAAACACACTTTTTAATGGCAATCAATTACAGGATGTAACTGTGACATGTAAAAAGGTAATAATCAATTCCACAATTGATGTAATGGGCAAATTTTAAGCTAAAGTTATTATATTGTAACCTCATTTTTAGTTAATGGCAGTTCTATGGATCCTATAAATTTTATATTGGCAATAATCCTTTTTGTATCGATTTCGGCTAATTGGGGCGGTGCTAAAAAAGGGCTTAAGACATCAATAACAAAAGTAATTGAAAAACCCAAATCATTTTTGCAGAAGAGTCCGCCTACTGTATCGACTCTTATCTAAATGATGATAATTCTTGGAATATTTGGAATTGGAACGGTTTGGATCAATAATAATAATCAGTTCCAAATAATTAGAATTATCGGGCTAATATGCTTTGCTCTCTTTTCATGGTTACAGATCGTTGCCTACAGGTCACTTGGTGATTCATATGCACCGGATATCGTTGTTTTGAAAAATCATAAATTACAAACCAGGGGAGTCTACCGGTTTATACGTCATCCCCAATATCTTGGACAATTATTAAGTGACCTTAGCGCTGGAATTGCATTGATGAGTTTTGTTGTTGTGCCTATGGTTTTGCTGCTGGAACTCCCTTTGTTTATTATTAGAGCTTATGAAGAAGAAAAAATTTTAACCAACTATTTTAAGGACGAATACAAATCATATAAGAAAAAGAGTGGATTCTTTTTACCTTTTGTCGGCTAGCAAGTATGAAATACAAATGGCTTATAAATATATTAGTCCTTCTACTGGTTATTACAACTAACATTAACGCCCAACGATTGTTAAAGATAACTGTTGATAACAACGGAACCGAATCACAATTGTCTTATGTATCCCGCAATGGTTTAGCATTTGTTTCCGGTAAAGAATTAGCTGCGTTACTTTTGGCTAATATATTTTACAATCAAGAAGCTGCAAAACTGGAATTAAAATTTCAGAACTATACAATAAAGCTTACTGCTAAAAACCAGTTTCTTATTATCACAAATAGAATAGATAACAATACAACAATTTATCAGCTTCCAATCTCTACACTATTAATTGGAGAAGACGTTTTTATACCGATGAAATATTGCGAGAATTATTTAAGTCTGGCGTTTGGGAAGAAAATATTATTCGACAACAATTCCAAAAATCTGAAAATTACTAGCGAACGGTATTCGCCAGAACAATTTTTTGAATTGGAAAATAAAGAAACTCCAGATATAAAATCGAAAGATTTAGCTGTAAAACCTGAATTAAGAAATAATAAACCAGCTTATGATGTTTACGCGCTAACAATTGAAGACAAATCCAATGGAACGTTAATCCGATTAAAAACATCCCGAAAGATTAATATACCGCGTCATTCAATTAACAATAAAACACTCTATGTTTTTTTCCCGGTAGTTTCTGTTTCACCGGATATATTAAACGGAGTAAAGAGTGCCGGATTAGTAAGCAGAGTTAAACGTGTAGCTGTATCGCCTAAAAATTATCAGCTCGAATTTTCTTTGGAAGAAGGATTTTCAACTTCTGAAGCTCTTCTGGATGTTGAAAGCAACGATATATTAATTACAATTCATAACAAATTATTTACCTCCAAAACTCAACCAGCACCCGAGAATAAATCCAAATGGTTGTTCGATACAATTGTTATTGATGCCGGACATGGCGGAAAAGATCCAGGTGCAATTGGAGTAACCGGCGTTAGAGAGAAAGATATTAATCTTAAAATTGCTCTAAAATTAGGAAACCTTATTAAAAAAGAATTGCCAGACTTAAAGATTGTTTACACACGCAAAACAGACGAGTTTGTTGAACTTTATAAAAGAGGAAAAATTGCAAATGAAGCTGGCGGAAAATTATTTGTATCGATCCATTGTAATTCCACTCTCAAAAAAAATTTAGACCATCGCGGATTCGAGGTATATCTGTTACGACCAGGAAAAACACAAGATGCAATTGAGATAGCCGAATTTGAAAATAGTGTTATTAAACTTGAAGACAATCCCCAGCGTTATCAAAAATTAACAGACGAAAATTTTATACTTGTAAGTATGGCTCACTCACAGTATATGCGCTATTCCGAAAAATTTTCCGATTTAATAAACCAGGAATGGAAACGCGGTGTAGAAATTCCATCGCTTGGTATCAAACAAGCAGGATTCTATGTATTGGTAGGAGCTTCTATGCCGGGTGTTTTAATTGAAACTGGATTTCTATCCAACAGGAAAGACGAAGCATATCTTAACAGCACAAAAGGACAGAATGAAATTGCCCGCTCGATACTTAATTCTGTAATTAAATATAAAGATTATTACGATAGAGAAGTTCTTGAAAATCCGGTTAATTAATTTGCATCTGGGTCCGAATTAATTAGAATTATTTCCGTTTTGTCCGTTAAAAAGAAAGCACAATTTGTTATTCAGATTCATTCAGATTAACTTTGTTCTGCTAAAAATTCTGAAAGGTGTTTTGCAATGACTAATGCTCAAAAATGGATGTCTGCTTTTCTTGTTTTGTTTCTCGTACTTTTTATACTGAATCGTGTTACAAAGAAAGAGGAAGTAATTCATCATCCCATGAATGAAAGCTACAATAATCAATCTGCTGAAAAAACCGAGCAGGATCTCGATGGTTTTACATTAATTAAACAGAACGGCTGCATTACCTGCCACGGGCAGAATTTGGAAGGAACCAATATGGCTCCTGCAATTACGGGCTTGGATGAATTTTGGTCCAGAGATAAATTAATAAATTATCTGCGCAATCCTTCTTCTTACAGCGGCGACAAGCGGTTCAAGGAGTATAGACTTAAGTACAAAAATATTGTTATGCCGTCATACGGCAACCTTGACGTAAAAGATTTAGGTAAAATTGCAGATTATCTATTGACGAAATAGTGCCAAGAATTACTTTTAAAAACTTTAGTAAGATAAAATTGTTTTACAATCTATAATAAAATAGAAATTGGGAAATATTTAAATACTTATCTTGTCCATATAATGTGCCCATTTATGTTATTTTCTTCATAGACTTCAAGTATCCTAGTGCAGAAATAAAGAAGCTCATTATTCCCTTCTTTTTTGGACAGATCATATAACCTAATAAACATTTTCTTCCCTGTTTCTGTCTGTTTTAAATTCTTTTTCAAAAAATTATGTTGAGAACAAAGAGTTTGGCCGTTTTCAATTTTTGCTTTTCCTCCAAGATCCTTGGGCTTGATATGGTCAACGTGTAGTTCAACGCCTTCTGCCTTGCCCTTACCACAAATTACACATTTATAATTATCTCGTTTAAGAATGGCATTTTTTTGAAACGGAGTAAAATCTTCTAGATCACGTTTTTTTACCAACTTAGGGTCATATCTGTAAACGCCTTTTTTTACTTTCTGTAAAAATCCACTTTGCGATAATTGTCTTATTCCTCTATCTGGATCGCGAAATATTTGTCCGGTTCTTTTTTTATACTCCTCTGTTACCCAATCAACAACTTCAGGATGCTCAACATCTCTATTGGGATTGTTTTCAAAAAATTCCATTAGCAGTTCTTTTTGGGTAATATTGCTCACAATTGAACTCCAATGTTCCAGTTTCTTTTATTATTCTATTTATTGCTAAATTACAATAATGCTTATCCAATTCGACACCTATTCCTACCCGATCATTAATCTGTGCTTCAATAAGAGTTGTACCGCTACCGGCAAATGGATCAAAAACGATGTCTTTTACGAAAGAAAATAGTTTAATTGCACGTTTAGGCAATTCTCTTGGAAACGGAGCCGGATGACCAATTTTTTTCTTACTTTCTCCATTAAAGGTCCACACACCATTCGTCCATTCCATAAATTCTTCTTTGGAGATGTCTGATATTTTTGTTCCATGAGTTTTTTTCCATTCGTCTTTATACAAAACAATAATTAATTCAACAGGGGCAATAACAAATGGAGCAGCAGCCGATAACCAAGAACCCCAAGCCGTTCGTCTTGAAATATTGCCTTCATTCCATATAATTGTTGAATGATATTTCCACCCAGCTTTTTGAGCAATTAAAGTTAAGTCCGCACCTACACTTTTTTGACCACCTTTATTTTTATCAAGAGGAATATTTAATAAAAACCTGGCTTGTGTTTTACTCCACTTAAAGCAATTAGAGATCCATTTATGAGAAAAATCTAGATATTGTTCGTAGTTCAAGGTATCATCATTCGATTTGTATTCAATACCAACATTGTATGGAGGAGAAGTAACAATCAAATCTATAAATTCTTTGTCAAAAAGATTTTCATTAAGTGAATTACCCTCAAAAAGAATTAGATTTTTATGTCTTAAAACTTCCGTTCGAAAACCTGTTGAAGATTCTTTTAACTCATTTTCAAGATCAGATTTCTTATAAATTAGTTTTTCGTTTTTTCTTTTTGACATTTAATTTTCAGTTAATAAAAACCATTATAACGAGGTTATTTTATTTTTAAGCCTACTGTTAATTTATGCTTTACCCGCACTTCCAAGAACGTTTACTATTTTATGCTTGTAAAGCTCTTTCAATGAATCGCGTGCAGGACCTAAATATTTTCTTGGATCGAACTCAGCCGGACTATCGATAAATACTTTTCTAATTGCGGCGGTCATGGCAAGTCGACCATCCGAATCAATATTAACTTTGCAGACAGCAGAAGCAGCTGCTCTTCTTAACTGGTCTTCGGGAATTCCTACAGCATCTTTTAACTTTCCGCCGCTGCTGTTTATTATTTTAACTAAATCAGCCGGAACCGAAGAGGCACCATGTAACACAATTGGAAATCCTGGAATTCTTTTTTCTATCTCTTCAAGAATATCAAACCGGAGAGGCGGAGGAATTAGAATTCCATCTGCATTACGTGTACATTGAGCCGGAGTAAATTTATTTGCGCCGTGAGATGTTCCAATTGAAATTGCTAATGAATCTACGCCGGTTTTTTTTACAAAATCTTCTACCTCTTCCGGTTTTGTATAGTGTGTTACATCGCTCGATACATCGTCTTCGATGCCGGCAAGAACACCAAGTTCGCCTTCAACAGAAACGTCATGCTTATGAGCATATTCAACTACCTGTGCCGTCAATTCAACGTTTTTTTCGTAAGGATGATGTGAACCGTCAATCATTACGGAAGAGAATCCAGATTCTACACACGACTTGCAAAGCTCTAAAGTATCTCCATGGTCCAGATGCAGCACAATCGGAATCGGATAACCTAGTTCCTTCGCATAGTCAACACCGCCTTTTGCAAGATGTTTCAATAATGTTTGGTTTGCATATTTTCTGGCTCCACTACTAACTTGTAGAATAACAGGAGATTTTGTTTCTACGCAAGCACCAATTATTGCTTGCAATTGTTCAAGATTATTAAAGTTGAACGCTGGAATTGCATAACCGCCTTTAACCGCTTTTGCAAATAACTCTTTGGAATTTACTAATCCTAACTCTTTGTAGCTTAACATACATTCACCAAATTTATTTTTGAAAATTATTTTATATCAGAAATATGCTACAACTCCAATGTGGAAGCTAAGCAAATCTGTTTTTGATTTTCTTGGGAAATACAAAACTCTGCCGCCAACAACGCGTACATCATCTTCTGTAAGATATTGAGCTTCTGTTCCGTAAATATACCGGGCTTTAAGATCCAGATAAAGATCTTTTACTTCACCTAATTCTTTAGAAATTAGAAACAGTAAACCTCCTCCTGCACCGTAACTCCATGTAAAATCGTCCCAGTTAGTAGATTCTGCAAATGTTAGCTGTGTGCTTGTGCTCTTTACATCGGAAGTTGTAAATATGTATGCACCGCCTATTAATCCTTCTATATAAGGACGTACTGTTCCCGTAAAAGGTGAAACTTGAAACAACAGGTGAAAATTTGCAAGATTGTTTGTTCTATTAACTTCTACGGTAACATCCGGAATAAATTCGCTTAAAGGTCTTCTCTCAGATACTTCGCCGTAAACCATGTAGCCAATATTTAACCCAACGGTAAATGGTCTTTCCTTGCCAGGGGCCCATAAAGTACCATGCAGATGTAATCCGTACCCAAGCCGGTCTACATTTGTTCTAAAATCACCCTGAGGTGAACCGATCATTATACTTCCGCCAACTGTTTGAGCATTATTGCTAATTGAGATAAACAAAAATGTGATTAACAAGAAAAACAATCTTTTCATTTTATCCACGCTGTAATTGTAATTAATAAAGAAATCAAATTGTTTTGGCAAATATAATAATTTTTTATTGCTGTGAAGGTTAGGGAATTGTTAAAAAACAACCTCTTTTTTGTAAGCTTCCGTCAACAAATGGTTGAATTTCTCAAATGTAATTTCAACGGCACCGAACATTTTTAAGTGTTCTGTTTGGTATTGAGCGTCTAACAGAACAAATCCTTTCTCATTAAGGCGTTCAATTAATTTAACAAGTGCGCATTTGGATGCCTGGGAAATTTTGGAAAACATGGATTCACCGAAGAATGCACCTTTGTAAGTTACTCCATAAAGCCCTCCGGCTAATTTACCGTTAAGAGTAACAGCAACCGAATGCAAATGACCAATTGATAATAACCCTTTGTAAGATTCTATCAGTTCGTT
>DYHC01000064.1:1850-8631 GCA_020724325.1 Melioribacter roseus | reverse complement strand
CTACTAATGACCACTCAATGGAGTGAGTTGTAATCCAAAATGATTAGCCTGCTTATGTAACCTTTTAATTTGTTGTTCTTTGAACTTTTGGTGGTAAAGAATAAGACCTTGTTCTACAAATTCGATACCTTTAGTCATAACGTTATAGTATAATACTGCAATTTTTCTTGCGGTGGCTTTAATTGCAATTCTGTGTCCTTTCTTAGCTTTAATTCTCCGATAAAAACCGCCCAAAGCAGAGTGCGTACTGTTTGCTACTGATAGAGCTGCCTCACGAAAGATTTGTCCGGCTTTTGTGTTTCCTTTCTTCTTACGTTTTTTGTTGCTCTTCCCGGACTCATGTTTTGTTGGGCTTAGACAAAGCCAACTTGTAAAATGTTTTTCAGTTTTCCATCTGGTAAGATCAATTCCGGTTTCACCTATTTGTAACAGAACGCTTTTATCGGTTAAGCCTATAACTTGTGATGGGTCCTTACCATTGGTGAGTTTTACCAATTCTTCATGCAGATTATCAATCTTTGGAGCATTGTGTCTTATCTGTTTTGGCTTTTTCATGTCCTTCGGTGTGGGTTTGTCTTTATTTATTTGTTTGAGTAAGGCTTCAATTTTTTTATCGCACTCGAACATCTTATGCAAATAAAATTCGTAAGCTTCAACTGCTTGATTAAGCATAAATACATACTCTTCTCTAAAGTTCCCCTGAAGAGAGGCAAGAACCAGATCGCGCTTTTTCTTTAGAATGCTGTTTTCGCAAAGCATCATAAGCTCCTCTGGGTTGTGGTTACCAGATATAATTGACTTTAGAATGCGCATACCACTTACACCATGTATTTCACTTATAACATTGTGAAGTTTAATGTTCATTAGATCTAAAGCTTTTTGCATATGAAGAATGTGCTGAGAAGATAGTGAAAGATGATCTTCTCGCAGACGGGTATAGGTACGGAGTTGCCGGGTTATGTTATCAGGAATAAAACAACGATGAAGAAGTCCATAACTGTGAAGTTGCTGAATCCACTGACAATCGGCAACATCGCTCTTGCGCCCCGGGACATTTTTGGTTTGTCGTCCATCTACAAGATAGACTTCAATGCCGGATTCTTCCAGCAGATCATAAAGGGAAATCCAGTAAACACCCGTAGCTTCCATAGCAACTGTATCAATATTATTTTCCTTGAGATAATCAATGGCTTTAAGATAATCACCCGTAAATGTAGCGAAGGATTTAACCTCTTTATCTTCAATACCAATGAATATCTTTTCAGAACCGATATCAATACCGGCTGAGTTTGGATGTATCTTAGATATTTTAGACCGTGACATTTTGAAAACCTTTAGATTGTGTTAAAATACAAAGCTAACAAGCCCAAAGGTTATAACAGCTAATACGCTACTAAGCGGGCTAAAGAAAAACATATTGCACCAATTAATAAATGACAACCTTTGGAACAAAACTCAAAAAACGAGTATGGAAACATCAGTCGAGCAACTGTCAAACTGCTGTTAGCTTACTTATTCAAGGTCATTCTTTTTATAAATAAAAGCAATGCTTTTTTCAGTAACTCGAAATGACAATACCATCTGTTATTTCGAAGGAGCGGAGCGACTGAGAAACTACAACCTTGAAGGTCCTGAGGAATTAAAACTAAGCTCTCGACCTTCAAGGTTTAGGTTCTACTCTCCCAATGAATCGGGATTCGAAATAACAAAGAAAATATTTTAGAGGTCTACAATTATTTACTTTAAGACTACGCCTTCTTCATTATAAATTGATATACCTCCGAAATAGGTTGAGATCCACTTATTGTTTTTTGAATCGATAAAGATGTTGAAAATGAAATTGTCTTTTATAGATGAATTTGTTTTATCCCAAATCTCACAATTATTATTATCATAAATAACTATTCCCTGTCCAAAACTACCAGCCCAAATTCTTTTCTTTTTATCTTCAACAGCAGAATAAAACCCCTCAATTCTGTTATTGGAACTTGGTCTTTTCAATTCTATAAAACTTCTACCGTCAAATAAAACTATTCCTTTGTATTTATAGCTTATTATTTTTTTTTGATCATAAGTTTCAGAAATCCAGTAAGCAACGTGATTAAGAGAATCGGCATTAAAATCCTTTTCGGATTTCCATTCATTATTAATAATGAATGCCAGTTCACCTTGTGTTGCAAAAAATTTATTATCGTACTGATCAATTAAAATATAGGTTACTTTATTATCAGTTAGAATAGAATTGGTTTTATTGTAATTAACCCAATTATCATTTTCAAGAATGCCAATACCTTCTGAAAAAGTGCCGATCCAAATCCGCGACTTTTTATCAACAGCAACCGAGTAGATCCAATCTTGCGGTATGCTCGAATTTTTTTCATTATAGATTTTCCAGTTGGATTTACCATCAAAGATTGCAAGTCCGCCGCCCATTGTGCCAATTAGAACATAGTTATTGTTGAAAGCAATACTATAAACACAATTATGCGGTAAGGGGGAATTATCCTTGTTAAATATAGTCCAGTTGATACCATCGAATTTTACCAGACCTGCATCCCAAGTAGCAATCCAGTAATTACCATGCGGGTCTTGAGTAACAGAACGGATTGTGTTAGTAGGTAAACGGCTGTTTGAAGAATCGAAATGAATCCATTCATTATTCTGTGCAAACAAAATTCCACAATTGCAAAAAATCAATAGCAGATTTATAAATAGTAAACTAAACGGCATGGAAGAAATCTAAAGTGTTTAGATTAATTTTGTTAATTTCTCTACAAACACTTGTTTTGGAACAGCGCCAATAATTGTATCTTTAATTTCTCCACCTTTGAAAAACAACACTGTTGGAATGCTTCTAACACCATATTTAATTGCGGTCTGCTGATTTTCATCAACATCAAGTTTTCCAATTTTAGCTTTACCATTGTATTCATCTGCCATATCTTCAATAATAGGGGCAATCATCCTGCACGGACCGCACCAGGCAGCCCAAAAATCTACTATTACAGGAAGATCGGATTTAAGCGCTTCATTATCAAAGTTTTCATCAGTAAAAGTAAAAGGTTTCATTATAATTTCCCTCCGAATAAAATAGATTAAACAACACCGTTTTTCTTTAATACTTCTCTAGCAATAATTCCTTTTTGAATTTCGTTTGTTCCTTCAAAAATCTTATTGATTCTTGAATCTCTATAAAATCTTTCTACCGGTAATTCTCTTGAATAGCCCATACCGCCATGAATCTGTACAGCATAATCGGCAATTTTATCGAGTGATTCCGAGCAGAATAATTTTACAATAGCCGACTGCCTGGAAACATCTTTCTTAAGATCATATTCAGCAGCTGTTCTATAAACGATAGATTCCATCGCAAAAATTAGCGCCGCCATTTCTGCCAGCATAAATTGGATTGCTTGAAAATGAGAAATAGTCTGATCGAATTGAGTTCTTTGCTTTGCATAAATAGTGGACATTTCCAGTAATTCTTTAGATGCACCTAAACAAGCAGCGCCTAACCCTAATCTGCCGGCATCGAGTGTTTTCATTGCTAAGATGAATCCTCTTCCATCAGTTCCAATTAAATTATCTTTTGGAATTCTAACATTATCAAATGTAATGGGATTAGTAGTACTACCACGAATTCCCATTTTCTTTTCAGGCGGACCGGCATTAAATCCCTGACTAATAGTTTCCACAATAAAAGCGCTGACGCCTTTATCTGTTCTGGCAAAGACAGAAACAATATCTGCAATGCTGCCATTTGTAATCCATAATTTTTCACCGTTTATCACCCACTCGTTACCGTCAAGTTTAGCGCGGGTTTTAACATTAAATGAGTCGGAACCGGCTTGTGCTTCTGTTAAACAGAATGCCCCAATTTTTTCGCCTTTAGCAAGAGGAGATAAAAATTTTTGTTTCTGCTCTTCGCTGCCGCCAATGTAAATTGTATTGGCACCAATAGATTGATGTGCACCAATAAAAGTTGCGGTGGACATACAACCGCGGGCGATTTCTTCCTGCATAAGACAATATCCAACTTCACCAAAACCACCGCCGCCATATTCTTCAGGAAATACAACGCCAAGAAATCCTAATTCACCTAACTTCTTTATTAATTGATCGGGAATTTTTTCCTGATCATCTATTTGGGCAGCAATTGGCTTAATTTCATTTTTAACAAAATCGCGGGTCATTTCGCGAAGCATTTTCTGTTCTTCAGTAAGTATTAATTGCATTTTTTACCTGAATTGTTATTTAATAATAGAGCTTGTGTTTTCACCAATAAAATTTACAATATATTCTCCACCATCAACACCCAGAACATTTCCTGAAATCCAGTTTGCCCTTTCATCGCATAAAAGTACGATTGCTTTTGCAACATCTTCCGGTGTGGTTAATCTGTTCTGCGGATTTTTCATCTTAGCGGCTTGCATCATTTTATCGAACATTGGGATTTTATTTCCAGCCGGAGTATCAGTAACGCCAGCCATAATTGAATTGCAAGTAATTTTCATGGCACCAAGTTCAACCGAAAGCTGACGGATATGGGATTCCAATGCGGCTTTGGCTGCCGATACAGCGCCATAATTTGGAATAACTGTGTGTGAACCTGCGCTTGTTAATGCAAATATTCTACCGCCATGTGCAAATAGATTTCTGAAAATTAATCCCTGAGTCCAGTAAACCAGCGAATGAGCCATTACATCTAAAGTCATGTTCATCTGCGAAGGAGAAATACAGTCATTTGGATTTTTTGAAACATACGGTTTTAAAGTACCGAATGCCAGGGAATGAATTAAAAGATGAACTTGAGGATGATCTTTTGTTGCAAACCTCTCCTTAATTTCATCGAGAGTATCGTTTATTTTAATTTGATCTGCTGCATTTATGTTAAAGTAGACGGCTTTTTGACCGCTCTTCTCAATTTTTTTAATAACCTGCTGAACTAGCGGCATGGTTGCCTGACGATCGAGGTGAACTCCAAAAATGTTATATCCATTTTTAGCCAATTCAATTGCCGTAGCACCTCCAAATCCGCTTGAAGCACCTAAAATTAGTGCCCATTTCTGATCCATTCATTCCCCTTTAGTTAATTGTGGCACAAACTTAAGAAATAGCAAAAACAAATCAAATGTTTGAATTATTTTGAAATGGTTTTAGGTTGTAAAATAAATTAGTGAATCGTCACCTAATAATTTTTTAATGCTCTCTACAAAGGAATCTGTAATGCTAACTTTATAATCAATCGCAAATTCTCTTGATGAGCCGTTATCTTTGATATTAATTAGAACAGGAATCTTACCTTCATTCTCTTGCATTATAATCATAATAAGGTTGACTACATACTCATCGTGTAAAGAAGAATCGAGAACAATTCCAATTCTTTTTGTCAATTTATTTTTTGCATGGTCGAGAGAAACAGCTTCATCAACATGAAGTTTAATAGCATCGCCGCTGCTTTCGAGTTTACCTTTGATTAGAATTGTTGATTCGGGTCGAATTAGCTCGCTATACTCTGCAAATGATTTGGAGAAGATCAAACAATCGCATGAACCGCTGAAGTCATCTAACTTAAAAAAAGCCATCTGTCTTCCTTGTTTATCTGTCTTGGGAGATACATCCGTTATAACACCGCATGTACAATTTCACCGAACTGAAATGTAGATGGTTCGCCCAGATGCACAGTAGCAAAAGAATTGTATTCGGTTTCATATTTTCGAAGAGGATGATCGCTTAAATAAAAACCAAGTACCTGCCTTTCTTTTGCAAGTCGTTCTTTATTATCCCACGGAGAGATATCGGGAAGTGAAGGCAATTGAAAATCGATTGATTCCGCAGAAGAAGCAAACAAACTATCGGAATAATCTTCTTTAACGGATTTAATTTTACTGCCAAAAGAAAGAGCGTCTTCGATGGCAGCAAAGTGTTGTGCCCGGGAGCCTCCGAAAGCATCGAAAGCGCCGGCAAGAACCAGCCCTTCCAGTGCCCTTTTATTTACAATTCTTGTATCCACATGCGAACAGAAATCATAAATTGACTCAAAATCTCTACCAAGTTTTTCGTGCACCGTTTGAATCTCTTGAACTGCCTGAACACCAACATTCTTTATCGCAGCCATTCCAAAAATTATTTCCCCTTTTACAACTTTAAAATTAACAGTTGGTTGGTTTATATCAGGCGGCTGAACTTTAACACCAAGCTTTCTGCAATCTTCCAGTAATATTGTAACCTTTTCTGTATTATCATATTTATTTGTAAGATTAGCAGCAAGAAATTCTTCCAGGTAATGAGCTTTTAAGTAGGCAGTCTGATAAGCTACAACACTATAAGCTACAGCATGCGATTTGTTAAAACCATAATTAGCAAATTTGTCTATAGCTTCAAAAATTTCTGCTGCTACTTTTTTATCGATATTATTTTTACCAGCGCCGTCAATAAATTTTTCTTTCTGCTTTTGCATCGCTTTGGGATCTTTTTTACCCATTGCTCTTCTAAGAAGGTCTGCCTCTGCAAGAGTCATTCCGGCAACTCTATTTGCAATCTGAATTACCTGTTCTTGATAAACAATAATTCCATAAGTTTCTTTTAAAATACTTTCAAGCACAGGATGTAAATAAGCGATCTGCTTTATACCGCGCTTACGTGAAATAAAGTCGTCTATAAAATCCATTGGCCCGGGACGGTAAAGTGCATTCATTGCAGCAAGGTCTGTTATGCTGGATGGTTTTAACTTTTTTAAGTATTCACGCATTGGTGCAGATTCAAATTGAAATACAGCGGT
>DYHC01000064.1:482-1840 GCA_020724325.1 Melioribacter roseus | reverse complement strand
GCGGTTGTCTGACCTCTTCCGAATAGTTCATATGTTCTTAGATCATCGGTTGGAATTTCATCAATGTCTATTTCAACACCGCGGTTTTGTTTAACCAGTTCTATTGTATCACGAATGATTGATAGAGTATCGAGACCGAGAAAATCCATTTTAAGGAGACCTGCATCTTCAAGATCTTTCATGTTGAATTGAGTAACAACTACACCATCATCACCGTAGGTTGCAAGCGGAACAAATTGGCTGACATCGCCCGGAGTAATTACAAGACCGGCAGCATGTTTAGATGCGTTTCGATTCATTCCTTCAAGTATTCTTGCATATTTTAGTAGTTCTTTAATTGCAGGGTCATCAGATTTTTTTAACCATGCGAGTTCGGGCACTTCTGCCAATGCCTGATCAATTGTATAAACACGTCCAAATTTAGAAGGGATCCATTTAGTAATATTATCAACCTGAGGAATCGGAATTTTTAACACGCGAGCAACATCTCTAATAACCTGTTTTGATGAAAGCCGGTTGAAAGTAATAATCTGGGCTACAGAATTATCTCCGTATTTCTCTTTAACATAAGAAATAACTTCTTCCCTTTTATCATCGGCAAAGTCAACATCAATATCAGGCATGGATTTACGATCAGGATTAAGAAATCGTTCGAAGAGCAAATTATACTGGAGCGGATTTACATTTGTAATTCCAAGGATGTAAGCAACAAGACTTCCGGCAACGCTTCCACGCCCAGGTCCAACCGGAATTCCTCTTTTTTTGGAGGCATTAATAAAATCCTGAACAATAAGGAAATAACCAGCGTAACCCATTTTGTTAATTACACCAAGTTCGTACTTGAATCTATCTTCAACTTCCGGAGTAACATTTTTAATTTTTTTATCGAGTCGTTCATAAGCAAGCTGCACCAGATATTCGTCAAGGGATTTTGCAGAAGAGTTTTTGGGAATAGGAAAACTTGGAAAATGGTAATCGCTAAAACCGAGTTCGAGATTTACCTTCTCATCAATCTCTAATGTATTTTCAACAGCACCTTTATAGTTCCTGAAAATCTGTTTCATTTCATCGGCAGATTTAAAGTAGATTTGATCGGTTCCATAACGAAGTTCTTTATAATCCGCAGTTCCGGTTTTATCGCCAAGCATAATCAATATATTGTGAGCAATAGAATGATCTTTTTCTATGTAATGAATATCATTTGTCGCAACCAATTTTACACCAATATCCTTTGCAAGCTTAGGCATACCGATAAGTACCGGCTTTTCTATATCCATTCCGTGGTCTTGAATTTCGAGATAAAAATCGTCTCCGAAAATTTCTTTAAGAATAACTGCGGTTGAACGGGCTTTCGAATA
>DYHC01000064.1:0-472 GCA_020724325.1 Melioribacter roseus | reverse complement strand
CTGTATTGTTTTAATATTTCCAGGTCAATTCTGGGACGATAATAGAATCCTTCCAAATGACCAATAGTAGTAAGTTTTATAAGATTTTTATACCCTGTTATGTTTTTGGCTAACAGCAAAAGATGGTTGTAATGTTTAGATTTTTTTCGACCGTTTTCCACTTCGCCGGATTTATCGAAGCGAGTTTTATCAATTACAATGTAAGCTTCCATACCAACTATTGGTTTAATACCTTCTCTCTTTGCAACTTTATAAAATTCCGAAACACCAAACATTACGCCATGGTCTGTTAATGCAACCGCATGCATGTTATTTTTCTTTGCCGCTAATACAAGATCTTCTACAGTGCATGCACCATCCTGTAAACTATAATGAGAATGATTATGTATATGAATAAAATCTGACATGTTGTGAGTTCTTTGTTTTTTATCTGTCTCAATAATTTTTAGAATTCAATCTACATTCTGCACTC
>DYHC01000063.1 GCA_020724325.1 Melioribacter roseus | reverse complement strand
AAACAATTCCGGGAGAATCGTGCATTAGAGAAGGAACAAACTCATCTTCAAATTTAGCACCGTAAATACTTTCACCGCCCATTCCTGTTCCTGTTGGGTCACCTCCTTGAATCATAAAATTTTTTATAACCCTATGAAAGATGATTCCGTTGTAATAACCTTTTATTGCAAGTCCGGCAAAATTCTTAACTGTTCTTGGCACATCGCGTGCATATAATTCTATTTCGAATGTTCCGATATTTGTTTGAACAGTTGCAGTTAGTTTTTCATTATTCTTCAATTCAATTAGATTATCCAAAGAATCTCCTTTTTCAATAATTGTTTGATTTTTTTCTTTAGTATCACTTTCTTTATTACTTGAGCAGGAGATAATCATAAATCCTATTAAGATAATCCCCAATACTTTTCTATGCATTTTTACCTCCTTATGGTTTAATTATACCGTTATAAACGATTACTAAAATAATTACACCTATAACAATTCGATAGATGATAAAGATAAAAGTCGTTTTATTTTTCAAGTACCTTAACAGAAATTCAATTGATAAATAGCCAAAGATTCCAGAAATAATTGTAGCAACAATTAATGTAATAAGTCCTTTACTATCGATGTAATTAAGAGCAATATAAAACTGAAGCAAGCCGCTTGCAGCAATAGCGGGAATACTCATCAAAAAAGAAAAACGAGCAGCCGTTTCTCTGCTGAAACCCAAAAAAATTGCAGCAGTAATTGTAGTTCCGGATCGCGACGATCCCGGAATGAGTGCAAAAGATTGTGCTACTCCAATTAATAATGCGTCATACCATTTTATATCGCCGTAGGATCTGTTAAACTTACCCGTCTTCTCTGCAAATGCCAGAATAACAGCAAGAATTATTAAACTTCCAGAAATTACATAAAGATTTTTTGTTAATGCGCCTTCAATCATTTCTTTTAAGCCGAGTCCTATAATAATTACAGGAATGGTTGCAATAACAAGATACCAGCCCATAAGAGAATTTTGACTTTGGGAAGAAAAACTTTTCCTTTTTACTAGAACTTCGGAAATAAAATCTCTTAGAATCAGCCAGAGATCTTTCCAGAAATAAATTATTACAGCAAGTAACGTACCAAGTTGAATAACAGCAATAAACGCCGTCCACCTTTCCGGATTAACATCAGAAATTAAATTCATCAATTTGCCGGCAACAGTAAGATGACCGGTGCTGCTTATAGGAATAAATTCCGTTAATCCCTGAATTATGCCCAGAATAATTGCTTCAAGAATATTCATAAAAACCTTTTAGAGTATATAAGTAATGCCAACTTTTAGACCAACAGAAATGGAATTGAGATTAACATTTTCACTATTAGTAAAGTTGAATATTTTATTCCCGGTATCAGATGATAATTCATTCGTAATGTCATACCTTAGATCAAGTCCTATCAGCACATAAAAATTGCCGGAGAGAAGCGTATTAGCATCAGCTCTAAATAATAAACCGAACCCGTTAGCAGAGAAATTAGTTTTGGTAATAATTGTTTCGTTCAGGGATACAATTCTTACTCCAATTCCACCGCCAAATTTGAATTTGTAACCCTCACCAGCCAAAATATAATAACCAATTAAACTGGGCCGGTGCATTGTATACGAAATATCGTAAACTCCTCCGGTGTTCATTAACGTGGAATATGAGTCGATAGCTAAACTGTATTCGAATCCAAGCAAAAATTTTTTACTGGTTTGATATCCTATTTCACCGGAAAAATTGATTGACGTGTTAAACGACTTTAACTTATTATTAACCGGTGCAAAATTATAATTGATATAATCTCTATAAGCCGGCGAGGATTTGTAGTCAATACCCATCGCAAGACTGAAATCCCATTGCGCGTATAGATTTATTAGCGGAAGAAAAAGAAGAAAAATTATTTTTTTCATTTTGATTCCGAATTAATGTCAAAAACCGTATAGAAATTCTCCTTTTTAATTCCCTTTTTAACACGGAATTTATTTACCAGGTAAATTACAGCTATAGTTGAACCGATAAATATAGCATACGAAATAAAGTGAGTAAGCAAAGCATAGGCAGCACTCAATTCATAATCAAAATTGTAAAGTTGTGATAAAACAAAAATTGAAATTATGTGATAGGATCCTGTTCCGCCTGGAGTAGGAATTATTACACCGTAAGCGCTAATCGTCATAAAGACCCAGGCAAGTGCAAAACTTATTGCTCCATAATTTTGCATCTCCAGCATATAAAACCCTACATAGGAATTAAGCGCATAAAGAAAGAGGATAAAAACGGTATAAATGATAATTGTAAAAATTGTTTTGAAACCCTGAATGCTGGATAGTCCGCTAATTAATGTAGAAAAAAGTTCAGAAAATTTTTCAGATAATTTTTTATTGAATCTAGATATAACTTTTACAATAACAGAACCGAATTTTTGTTCATATTTAACCATAAAGACAATTAGGAGTGAAACAATAAATATAGAAGTAAAACCGATTAATAAGGAAGTTTTAAGCCAGATAACCTGATTAAATAAATTACCCGGGAAGATGTAAACGCTCAAAAGCGAAGCAAGTGCAAAGGCAGCTATATCAATTATTCTCTCAACTACAACAGTTCCAAGCATTGTAGTTCTGGAAAGCCCTTCCCACCTTCCAATAAATAGCCCTCTATAAACTTCTCCAAGTCTGGGAATTACACAATTAACTCCATATCCAATCATAACAGCCGAGAACAGATTAAAAACGGAGACATCATGCTTAACTGATTTTATCATTACTTTCCATCTTAGTGCTCGTACATAGTGAGAGAGAAAAAAAACTAGTACATAAATTGCGAGCCAGAAAATAGAAGCATTTGCGATAAGGTAGAAAGATTTTTTTAAGTCAATATTTACAAATGCAAAATAGAGGAATAAGATTGTAAGAAGAACCGGAATTAGATAGCCGGTCAATTTTTTGAAATTGATTCTATTTCTCTCAGCGCAGGTCAATAATTTTTGTTCCTTTAGGAGGATAAAAATTGAATCGTGATTCTGAAATTTCGGGATTCTCAAGAATATCTGTAAATCTGAAACTGAAGCGTATATCGAGCAAATCTACAATTTCCAGTTTACTAATAAGGTAAGAATTATTTATCCAGATTTTTATTTCGCTTACGTCCAGCAGTTCATCTTTGGGAATCAACCGAATTACTTTTTCAAACTCTGTCGATTCTTCTTTTACGTAATTAATTCTGCATAAAGCCGGGTAATCGAAAATAAATCTCTCAATAGAAAACGAAGTAGGGTCATCGAAGAACGTGCTTATAACAACTTTTTTATTCGTTTTATCAAAATTCCAAACCGACTGCCCATTAGAAACAATAGTACTTTTTCTTAAATCAGCAATAAACTTGTTCTTGCGTTTATAGATAAACTTTCCGTTATCCTTGCTGATCGGTTTACCCTGGTTATCTGTTACCGTTTGAGAAAAATTTGCGCTAAAGCTGGAAATAGAATTAAACTTTGTCTGAACCATTTTTAGAATTTCGTTAGCATTTTGTGCAAACAGAATTTGGGCGGTTAGAAAAAAGAAAAAGAATTTGATTTTCATATTCTTATAAAGATCTTAAAATAGTTTCGAGCTGTTCTTCGTTTTCTACAATAACTTCGCGTGCTTTGCTTCCTTCCGATGGTCCTACAATTCCGGCTTGTTCCAGCTGGTCAACAATTCTTGCTGCTCTCGAATATCCAAGTTTAAGTCTCCTCTGAAGCAGAGAAACCGAGCCCTGCTGATGTCTTACAACAACTCTTGCAGCTTCATCGAACATTGGATCGAGGTCAGATAGAAAATTGCCAGCTTCGGATTTTTTCTTTTCATACATTGAAGGTAAAAAGTAGCGTTTCGAAAATCCTTGTTGGGCATAAATAAAATTTGTTACTCTCTCAACTTCTTCGGTAGATATAAAAGCGTTTTGAATTCTTATTGGTTTTGGCATTCCGCCGGGTAAGAAAAGCATATCGCCGCTTCCCAATAATTGCTCTGCTCCGTTCATGTCAAGAATTGTACGCGAATCAATTTTAGTTGCAACCTGATAAGCCATACGCGCGCTAAAATTCGCTTTAATTACGCCCGTAATAACATTAACGGAGGGTCGCTGTGTTGCAAGTATAAGATGAACTCCAACTGCTCGTGCAAGCTGAGCAAGACGTGCAATGGGTTCTTCAACTTCTTTGCCGGATGTAATCATCAAATCAGCTAATTCATCAATAATTATAATTATGTACGGCAGTTTATGATTTTTTATTTCGTCAGTATCTTTTGGTCTTGTCTTAGGGTTAGATACTTTTTTATTGTAATCAACAATATTGCGTACACCGGCTTTAGCAAGTTTATCGTATCGTTTCTCCATTTCGTATTCAACTGCTTTAAGCGCCAGTAATGCGTTAGAAGGATTTGTAATAATGTCTTCTTCAAGATCTGGTGATACTGCTAAAAAATGTTTATTTAATTTATTATAGAAAGAGAGTTCTATTTTTTTGGGGTCTATTATAACAAACTTAATATCGGATGGATGCTTTGCATATAAAAGACTATTGATAATCATATTAATGCCAACACTTTTTCCAGAACCGGTAGAACCGGCAATTAGCATATGCGGCATTTTTGCCAGGTCGGTTATATAAACATCCCCAGAAATTGTTTTGCCCAATGCTAAAGGTAATTCGCCTTTTGCTTCTTTCAATTTACTTATTACAGAACGTGCACGAACAATTGATGCTTGCGCATTTGGAATTTCGACTCCAATAGCGCTCTTGCCAGGAATTGGTGCAATTATTCTGATACCGCGTGCGGCAAGTGCAAGTGCAATATCATGTTCAAGACTAACTATACGGCTTATTTTAACTCCTGGTGCCGGAACAATTTCGTATAATGTTACAACAGGACCGGGCGTAACGGTTATATCTTCTATTTGAATATCGAAGAGAGCAAGTTTCTCTTTTAGCAGTTCTGCATTACGTTTTAATTCGCTTTCATGAATTCTAACTTCTTCATCCTCTGCTGGAGTTAATAAATCCAGAGTAGGCGGAATGAAACTGATAGTTTCATCCCATTGATCAGGCAGACCGGCTTCTGTTTCTTTATCATTAATTTCCGGCAGTGAATCTTCAATTTTCTGTTTATCTGTTTTGGTTAGATCGATTTTTTTAGACTTAGGAGATTTCTCTTTTAAAAATTCCGGCTCAATTACTTTATCAAATTCATCTTTCTTTATAATTCTGATTCGTGTTTCTGGTATTTCTTCTTCTTCAACGGATCTATCTGCTTCTTCATCAAGTTTGAGGAGTGATTTCAATTTCTTATCGCCTCTCAAGCTTTTTATTTTGTTTAGGTTATCATCCGTTTCCACATCACCAGATTTTATTTTTACGTCAGATTCTGTTTCGTCCGATTTATAAAATTTCTTAAAGAATTCAAGTATAGCCCCAAGGCGGATATCGAAAGCAACAATCAAAGAAACAACCATTGCAGCTAATAAGAAAATAATACTGCCAAGACCTCCAAAGAATTTACTAATTGTAATTCCGAAGAAGGCGCCGACATTTCCGGATAATTCATAAACATCTTTAAAGAGACCGAACTCCGGAGAAAATCTTAACATTCCAAAAAATGATGACAACAGAATTCCCATTACGAGCAGAAAATTGGTTACATAAATTGCCAGTTTATAAGATTGAGCACGCAAAACAGAATAGCCCCACACAAACATTATAACCGGAAAGATTAGCGAGAAATAACCCAGCGTTGAATGAATAAAGAAGTAAGAAATATAAGCACCAAAAATTCCAAGCCAGTTATGTGTTAAAGCAGCTTTATTTTTTAATTCCGGATTAGAGCTGAAAACGTTAAACAAATCTGCTAACCGGAACGAAAAGGAAGAATCATCATATCTGGAATAGGAAAGGATGCTTAAAAAAATCAAAAGAGCAAAAACGACTAAGAAAATACCAAGCAGCTTTTTCTTTTTAGCCGGCGATACAACAAAATACTCTTTTCCGTTGCCCGGGTTTTCTTTGGATTTATTTTTCTTCGGCATTAATAGATTTACTGTTATTACCGGAAATATTTGGTTTATCGGCAGTAATTTCTAATTTTTTAATTACACCGGAAATATAATACGGAATAATATCAGTAGAATTTAATTTAGCGCATTCTTTTATATCGGATGCAAATCCATTTTCAATTAAGAGCTTACCATGGTCTGTATTTTTGAGCATTCTGGTAATACTTTTGGAATAGTTCTTATAGAGAAGTCTGCTGGCAATAGCAGAATCCGAAAATTCAATCTCTTTATTGTCAGCATCAAGATTAGCAATAATATTACCGGCGCATACGGCATCTTCTAGGTTAAATCCGCCGTTTGTTCCCGCACATATAATTTCGGTGTCTTTATTTAGCATTAGAAGATGTTTAACAATTGCATCCAGATTATTAAAACATGCAATGAAAAGATTCTCTGCAAATTTTGCTTTTACAATAGACCTGGAACCATTTGTAGTATAAAGAATTATTGCTTTGCCACCAATAACTTCTTGAACATATTCTAAAGGAGAGTTCCCTAATGCAAACCCTTCTACTTTTTTAGTATTTCTTTCGCCGCCTAAAATAGTTTGGCTTCTGAATGCATCGCCGGAAACTTTAACAGCAAAATCTACAGTATTAACCGGAATAACTTCTTTAGCACCGTTTGCTAAAGCAGTTACAATAACAGTTGATGCGCGTAATACATCAATTACAACACAGGTCTTACCGGTGAAGTAGAGCTCGTCTAGATGTAAATTGGAATACAGAACATTTATTTTCATATTAGTTTTTTATAAATGGCAGTTTTGTAATTACTGCCGGTACTTCTTTTCCTCTAATTAAGAAATTAATTTGATTTCCTTCTTTAGCGTAGTCAATATTAACATAACCCATAGCGATGGCTTTATCGAGTACGGGGCTAACCGTTCCGCTAGTTATGTGACCTACTTTTTTACTATTTAGAGAAAGGTCGTAACCATGCCTGGGGAAAGATTTCTCTTCCGATATCATTGGAACTAGTTTTCTTTTTAATCCTTCCTCTTTCACCTTCAATAAAACGTCTTTACCGATGAAAGATGGTTTTTTTAGTTTTGTGATCCAGCCAAGTCCGGCTTCCAGCGGATTGGTTGTTTGATCAATATCGTTACCGTATAAGCAGAAGCCCATTTCTAATCTTAATGAATCTCTGGCGCCGAGTCCAACTGGTTGAATATTGTATTCTTTGCCATTTTCGAAAACAGCATTCCAGATTTTCTCTGCAACAACTTCATCACCTTTAAAATACAATTCATATCCTAACTCGCCGGTATAACCGGTTCTTGATAAAACCATATCAACACCGGCAACTTTTACATTAAAGAAGTGATAATATTCGAGGTTGAGCGGCTTATCGCATATTTTTTCTATTACCTTTTTGGAATAAGGACCTTGGACTGCCAAAAGTGAATACTCATCGCTTTCATCAGAGATTTCAACACCAAACTGATTATTCTTATTCATCCATTCAAAATCTTTGTCTTTGTTAGATGCGTTAACTACAAGCATAAACTTGTTTCCGGAGATCCGGTAAACAAGAAGATCGTCTACAATTCCCCCGTCGTTGTATAACATAGCAGAGTACTGAACCCTTCCGTCATACAACAAAGAAGCATCATTAACGGTAATATGCTGAACAAAATCGAGAGCTTTTTCGCCGCAGATAAATATTTCGCCCATATGAGATACATCGAAAACGCCAACAGATGTACGAACGGCTTTATGTTCATTAATTATAGAAGAATAAAGAACGGGCATATAATAACCGGCAAAATCAACTATCTTGGCACCAAGTCTTTCGTGAATAGAATAAAATTTTGTTTTTTTCATAATTATTTCTGATTTAATTTTTTCCAGTCGCTTAAGAACTTTTCCAGCCCAATATCTGTAAGCGGGTGTTTAAACAATTTTTCAATAACATCAAAAGGCATTGTAGCAACATCTGCACCTATCATTGCGGCATCAACCAGATGAAGCGGGTGACGTATACTAGCGACAAGTACCTGTGTTTTGTAATTATAATTTTTATATATCTGAACAATCTGTTTTATAAGTTCCATTCCATTATGACTAATATCATCTATACGTCCAACAAAAGGGCTAATATAAGTAGCGCCGGCTTTAGCAGCTAAAAGGGCTTGCGGGGCAGAAAAGCAGAGGGTAACATTAGTTTTTATATCTTCTTCAAATAAATCTTTAACAGCTCTTATTCCATCCTTAATAAGAGGAATTTTAACAACAATATTTTTGTGAATTTTTGCCAGATCAATTGCCTCTTTCATTATTCCATTGTAATCCGTAGCAACAACTTCTGCGCTTACAGGTCCATCTACAATTTTAAGGATTTCTTCAAGTAATTTTCTAAAGTCCATGCCCTCTTTTGCAACCAAAGAAGGATTGGTTGTAACACCATCCAGCAAACCATAGGAAGCGGCTTCTTTTATCTGCGCTATATTTGCAGTATCAATAAAAAATTTCATGCGGCGTTTCCTTAAATGTTTTTATTTTTCTAACGATTAAAATTAAATAAAATTCTGATATT
>DYHC01000062.1 GCA_020724325.1 Melioribacter roseus | reverse complement strand
AGGTGTTTTAATGGAACGAACAAAAATAACAATTGATGGAAATGAAGCTGCTGCCTCGGTTGCCTATAGACTAAGCGAGGTAATAGCAATCTATCCAATAACTCCTTCCTCTACAATGGGAGAAATGTCTGATGCATGGGCTGCTGAAGGTAGAAAGAATATATGGGGAACAGTACCATCCGTAACCGAAATGCAAAGTGAAGGAGGTGCAGCAGGAGCCGTTCATGGTTCTTTACAAAGCGGTGCTCTAACTACTACTTTTACAGCTTCGCAAGGGCTCCTTCTAATGATTCCGAATATGTATAAAATAGCCGGCGAACTTACTCCAACTGTTTTTCACGTAAGTGCTCGTTCTCTAGCTGCAGCAGCACTATCAATATTTGGAGACCATAGCGATGTAATGTCAACCCGACAAACCGGATATGGATTGATCTGTTCTAACTCCGTTCAGGAAGTAATGGATACAGCATTGATTGCTCATAAAGCCTCGCTAGAATCAAGAATTCCTTTCGTTCACTTCTTCGATGGATTCAGAACTTCTTCAGAAGTAATGAAGATAGAAGAATTAGCCGATGACGATTTAAGAGAAATGATAGAACCGAATTCGATAAAAGATTTTAAAAAGAGAGCACTTAATCCGGAAAATCCTGTTATCCGCGGCACTGCTCAAAACCCAGATGTATGTTTCCAGGGAAGAGAGACGGTTAATAAATTTTATGATGCCTGTCCTGAGATAATTGAAAATGCTATGAACCAGTTTGCAAAACTAACTGGTCGTCAATATAAGTTGTTTGATTATTACGGTGCATCGGATGCAAAACGAATTATAGTAATTATGGGTTCTGGTGCAGAAACTGCTCAGGAAACTGTAGAATATCTTACAGAAAAGATGGAAGAGAAAGTTGGTATTGTTAAAGTAAGATTGTACAGACCATTCTCAGTAAAACATTTATTGTCTGTAATTCCTAAAACTGTTGAAAAGATTGCTGTTCTGGATAGAACTAAAGAACCCGGTTCGCTTGGGGAACCACTTTATTTAGATGTTGTAACCGCAATTGCTGAATCAATGTCAACTAATCAACCGCCGTTTGTAAATATGCCTAAGATAGTAGCCGGAAGATATGGACTATCATCAAAGGAATTTACACCGGCTATGGTTAAAGCAGTATTCGATAACCTTAAATTAAATGATCCAAAGAACCATTTTACTGTTGGAATTAATGATGACGTTACTTTCACAAGCTTAGATTATGATCAAAAATTTATGACCGATCCTGATAACGTAGTAAAATGCTTATTCTTCGGTCTTGGAGCAGATGGTACTGTAGGAGCTAACAAAAACTCAATAAAAATTATAGGCGAAGAAACAGAAAACTATGCACAGGGCTATTTTGTTTACGATTCAAAAAAATCTGGCTCAACTACAATTTCTCACTTAAGATTTGGACCAAAACCGATTCACTCTACTTACCTAATTCAATCAGCCCGATTCGTTGGATGTCATTCATTCGGACTCCTTGAGAAATTTGATGTTCTAGAAAAAATTGAAGAAGGCGGAACATTTTTACTTAACTCTCCTTTCAGCAAAGAAGAAACATGGGATAGGTTGCCAAAAAATGTTCAGCAGCAGATAATCGAAAAGAAATTAAAAGTATATGCAATTGATGGATATGCCGTAGCAAATACAACTGGAATGGGAGGAAGAGTAAATACAATTATGCAGACTTGCTTTTTTGCAATTTCAGGTGTTCTACCTAAAGAAGAAGCTATTGGGCAGATTAAAGAATCCATTAAGAAAACTTACGGAGCAAAAGGAGAAGATATTGTTAAGAAGAATTATGAAGCTGTAGATCAAACGCTTGCTCACTTATATCAGATTGATGTTCCAACTGCTGCTACAAGTAAGATTGAATTACCGCCTATTGTATCTGATAAAGCTCCTGATTATGTAAAAGATGTTCTTGCAAAAATTATGGCTGGTAAAGGTGATGAAATAAAAGTTAGTGAGATGCCAATTGACGGTACATTCCCAACAGCAACAACTAAATGGGAAAAAAGAAATATCGCTCTTGAGGTTCCGGAATGGGACCCTGAATGGTGTATTCAGTGCGGTAAATGTGCACTTGCATGTCCGCATGCTGCTATTAGAATTAAAGTGTATGATAAAAAATATCTTGAAAACAAACCCGCAACATTTAAATACATGGATGCTAAGGGTAAAGAATTTCCAGAAGGTTATGCTTATACAATTCAGGCAGCAGTAGAAGATTGTACAGGATGTGAATTGTGTTGCGAAGTTTGTCCGGCAAAAAATAAAAAAGAATCGCGCCTCAAAGCACTTAATATGGTTCAACAAATACCGGTGCGCGAGCAAGAAAGAGCTAATTTCGATTACTTCCTTGAATTACCAGAATTAGATAGAAGACTTGTTAACACAAGCTTGGTAAAGAGTAATCAATTATTAGAACCGTTATTCGAATTCTCAGGTGCATGTTCAGGATGCGGTGAGACTCCTTATGTTAAACTTGTTTCACAGCTATTCGGAGATAGAACAATGGTAGCAAATGCAACCGGATGTTCATCTATTTATGGAGGAAATTTACCAACAACTCCTTGGACTAAGAATAAAGATGGAAGAGGACCTGCATGGTCTAATTCATTGTTCGAAGATAATGCCGAATTCGGAATGGGGATGCGGCTTGCTATCGATAAACAGAATCAAATTGCCAAAGAATTATTAATAGAGTTTACGAATGAACTTAGTAAAGATTTTGTTGAATTAATTATTAATGCCGATCAAAAGGATGAAACAGGTATTTATGAACAACGCTTACGAGTTGCTGAGTTAAAGAACAAATTGCAAAACATAAAATCACCAAGAGCAGAAAAGCTAATTGAGGTTGCTGATTTTTTAGTTAAAAAATCAGTCTGGATTATTGGAGGAGACGGCTGGGCATATGATATTGGTTTTGGAGGATTGGATCACGTATTAGCTTCCGGTAAAAATGTTAATATTCTTGTACTTGATACGGAAGTATATTCCAATACCGGCGGACAGATGTCTAAAGCAACTGGAATGGGTGCAGTAGCTAAATTTGCAGCCGGCGGAAAACCAACCGCAAAGAAAGACCTGGCTATGATGGCAATGAATTATGGTAATGTATACGTGGCTAAGGTTGCTATGGGTTCTAATGATGCTCAAACTGTCCGCGCATTCCTCGAAGCCGAAGCTTACGATGGTCCTTCTTTAATCATTGCTTACAGCCATTGCATCGCTCACGGAATTAATATGGCTAAAGGTATGGAACATCAGAAACTTGCTGTAGATAGCGGATATTGGCCATTGTTCAGATTCAACCCTGATAATAGTAAAGAAGGTAAGAATCCTCTTAAACTTGATTCCAAAGCTCCGAAAATCAAACTTGAAGAGTATATCTATAAAGAAACGAGATACAAAATGTTGACTAAATCTCATCCACAAGAAGCTAAGAAATTGCTCCTTGCTGCACAGGAAGAGGTTTCAAACAGATGGAAATTATATGAGCAAATGGCTTCGTTCGATTATTCCCTAAATACGAATGAAGAGAAAAAAGAAAATTAATTTCTGTACCGTACCGGATAAGTATCTTATTTAAAACCTTTTTCGGAAACAAATATTTATATAAGGAGTTATTTTATGGATCTATCAACAACATATATGGGACTTAAATTAAAGAATCCTATTGTTCCGGCATCGTCACCATTATCTCAAAGTATTGATAATGTGAAGAAGATGGAAGATTCCGGCGCTGCAGCAGTAGTGGTTTACTCTCTATTCGAAGAACAAATTACACATGAATCCGGTGAACTAGATCATTATCTATCATACGGTACAGAAAGTTATGCGGAAGCATTGAGTTATTTTCCTGAGCCGCAGCATTTCTATCTTACACCGTATCAATATCTGGATCATATTGCTTCAATTAAAAAAACAGTTGATATCCCTATTATTGGGAGTTTAAACGGTGTTAGTACGGGCGGCTGGGTTAAATATGCAAAGAATATTGAGCAAGCTGGCGCTGATGCACTTGAATTGAATATCTATTACATTGCTGCTAATCCGAGTCTTACCGGAAGCCAAATTGAAACGATGTATGTTGATGTCTTAACCGAAGTTAAGAAGAATATTAAAATACCTGTTGCAATAAAACTTAGTCCGTTCTTTACTTCAATGTCAAACATGGCTAAAAGATTGGATAATGCTGGAGCCGATGCACTGGTTTTATTCAATCGATTTTATCAACCCGATTTTGATCTGGAAAAACTTGAAGTTATTCCAAACCTTGTATTAAGTACAAATTGGGAAATGAGACTTCCGTTAAGATGGATTGCTATTCTTTATAATAATGTTAAAGCATCATTAGGTGCGACAAGTGGAATTCATAATCATGAAGATGTTATTAAGATAATGATGGCTGGCGGCGATGTTGCAATGATGGCTTCTGAGTTACTGGTTAAAGGAATTGGTAGAATAAATGAGATTCTTAGTAGTATGAAAGAATGGATGGAAAAGAATGAATATGATTCAATCAGTATGATGAAGGGAAGTATGAGCCAAAAAAAGATTGCTCAACCTGCTGCTTTTGAAAGAGCTAATTATATGAAACTTCTCCAAAGCTGGAAATCTCAGGCATAAAGGTTTTCTTACTTCTAGAATCTAAGGGAGGTTCTTATTTAAGACCTCCCTTTTTTTGTTCTTATGTTTATCCAATGGAATTACATCTAATCCTTAATTATATTCCACCCATAATTATTCCTTTTCATAAAAAAATATATGTATGCAAGAATTTTATCATAAGTGGTACACGCAATATTTAAGCCGCGATTTCGAAATGCTTGTTTTTGGAAATTCCGGATTTCCTATTGTTCTCTTTCCAACATCGAAAGGCAGATATTATGAGACTAAAGATTTCGGATTAATCGGCTCTGCTTCTAACCTGATTGAGTCAGGTAAAATTAAAATTTATTGTCCAGATGGAATAGACGGACAAAGCTGGTATAACTACGATATCCATCCGGCTGATAGAGTATTAACTCACCTGGCTTATGAAAGAGTTATTCTTAATGATGTTATTGAATTTGCAAAATATGAAACAGGTTCTAAATCGGTGGGAGTTGCAGGATGCGGATTTGGAGGTTACCACGCTTTGAATATCGCTTTTCGTTATCCGGATAAAATTAGTTTTCTCGTTACTATGTGTGGTGCATTCGATATCAAACAGTTTATTATGGGCTACTATGACGATAACTGTTATTACAACAATCCTCCTGATTATATGCCGAACCTGAATGATGTATGGTATCTGGAAAGAATTAAAAGGATGGAAATTATTCTTGGAACCGGTGAATGGGATATTTGCCTAGATGAAAATAAAAGAATGAACGGAATTCTATCTTCAAAGGGAATTACACATTGGTTTGATGTTAGACAGGCAACTGGACACGACTGGAGCTGGTGGCGGGAAATGTTTCCTGACTATCTTTCTAAAAAATCAGATGATTTGATTAAAGAGCTTACTAAACAAACGTAAGTTTATTTTTCTACTAATATTGATCATGTTCTTTCTCTTGTCCCTTACCACGCCATTACTCTTGATCTCTAGCTCTCGATCTTTCTCATGATCTTATTCTTAATCTTTCTCATGATCATGTTCTCGATCTTATTCATTATGCTAAATGCTCTTATTGATTTATTCAATTTGTTACACTGTTTAATAAAGAAATAAATTTATTACTTGTAATTAAAATTGAGGTCATCATGAAAAAAATAGGAATATTATTTGGGCAGGAGAATTCTTTTCCTCTGGCTTTTGTTGAGAGAGTGAATTCTAAAAAGGTAAGCGGAATTGAAGCTGAATTTGTAAAGATAAATCAGGTTATTGGTGGAGAGCCTACAAAGTATTCGGTAATATTAGATCGGCTTTCTCAGGATGTTCCTTTCTACCGTGGATATCTTAAAAATGCAGCAATATCTGGAACCGCTGTTATTAACAATCCATTCTGGTGGAGTGCAGATGAGAAATTTTTTAATATTGCACTTGCTGCTAAATTAAAAGTCCCGGTACCAAAAACCGTTTTGCTCCCGTCGAATCAACACCCACATAATACAATAGAAATGTCATTCCGGAATTTAGATTACCCATTGGATTGGGAGTGCATTTTTAATTATGTTACTTTTCCGGCATACATTAAACCGTTTACCGGCGGAGGATGGAAGCATGTTTATAAACTGAATAATCCGGATGAATTTTTCCAAGCCTATAATGAAACCGGTCAATTGGTTATGATGCTCCAGGAAGCAATAGAATTCGAAGAGTATTTTAAGTGCTATTGTATTGGTCAGAAGGATGTAAGAATTTTGCGCCAGGATCCTAATAGCCCTTCACATGAAATGTACATTAAAAATCCTTTACCTGTTGAAGCTAAGTTATTGAAAAAAATAGAGAAATATGTTATTACTTTGAATAAAGCATTGGGCTATGATTTTAATGCTGTTGAATTCGCTATACGCAATGGAATTCCTTATGCAATTAGCTTGTGTAATCCTGCTCCTGATATCGACATTAATTCTGAAGGAGAAGAAAACTTTGATTGGGTTGTTGAAGCATTAGCAAATGTCGCCATTGAAATGGCTAAAAAACAAAAAATGGGAGCAATTAATTTAACGTGGGGCAAATTTATCCTAAATGCTGTTTCTAAAAGTGCTCCCAAAGTTAAATAGAAATCAGTTCCATTGTGAACATATTATTTAGATGCTGATGAATTATTTAAAATTATTGGTGCGTAGTATGTTATGACTTTGATGGTAATATGATGGACTCTGGAAATCTGGTGAAGGATGATACATTCCCTATAATTCTTGGATATATGGAATTTAACACCGATTTAGTTGATTAGCTTGAAAGCCATAACAAGAACATTTTTATTCAAGAAGAATTGAAAATGAGAACAGTGACTTACCGCCAACCTCAGGTTTTGAAAAAACACTAGATTAAAAAAAGTTGATGAATTAAATTGAACTAACCAATTTGGTACAGATCATTTATGATTTTAGGAGTCAATAAGTTTTTTAATTCAACATATTTAGAACTAATTAACAATATATTCTGAACAAGCAAAATAAAAATGAAATGATGGGTTTCGATTTTAATATGCGTAAAAAACGAGTTTGCTATTACGATGTTTGCCTTTCATATCACACCTATTAATAGAACTTATCTATAGACATAGCTGTTATCATATTACATATTATTTTGAAAGGGAATTAATGAAAGTTGGAATTATCGGTTCTGGAATTGTTGCTAAACAAATTTCAATTGGTTTTATTAATTCCGGTCATCAAGTAAAACTTGGTACCCGGGATATAAATAAGTTATACGAATGGCAGAAAACAGCAGGTTCGAATGGTTCTGTTGGTAGTTTCTCTGATGCAGCTTCTTTCGGTGATATTATTGTTATTGCAACATTATGGACAGGTACTGAAAATGCTCTCAAATTAGCCGGATTAGAAAATTTCAAAAGTAAAATTGTAATTGATATTACAAATCCTTTGGACTTTAGTAACGGAATGACGCCTAAATTTTCTGTTACTTATGGAAATTCAGCTGGCGAGCAGATTCAAAAATGGCTTAAAGATTCTAAAGTTGTAAAGGCATTTAATACGGTAAGTTCATCAATAATGATTAATCCTAAATTGGATCAGGGCGACCCCGACCTTTTAATTGCTGGAAATGACGGTGATGCAAAGAAATTAGTAACAGAAATAGCAGAAAGTTTTGGCTGGCAAAATATAATTGATATGGGTGAGATTAAGCAATCTTTCTGGCTCGAAACATTTGCTATGTTGTGGATTGAGTTTGGATTTAAATATAATCACTGGACGCATGCATTCAAACTTCTTTATAAATAAAAAGAGACTGTCTCAGAAGTATTTCTTTTTAAAGAATAGCACACGGATAAAGACAGATTAATACAGATTTTTAAATAGAACAACTACTTCTGAGACAGACTCTTTGTACCGAAGGCCGGACTCGAACCGGCACGAGGTTTGAGCCTCACTGGATTTTGAGTCCAGCGCGTCTACCAATTCCGCCACTTCGGCTTAATTGAGGTGCAAAGTTATATTTAATTACGTTTACTTTCAAGATTGCTCTCTTTTTCTAAACTTATTAGTAATGCATCTATACCATTCGATATAACTAAATCTAAAGAAGGGTTTGAGATTTGCAGTGGCGGATACCAGGTCATCTCTATACTTACTAACACCATTCACTTTTGCTGTTTATAGGTTTGGACCACCAAATAAATAAACCATAGAATAGTTGAAATTTCATTCCGTCATTACATAGATATAACTATATAACCATCTATAATTATTGCCTTGCAATTATTTCTCTTTAGAAATAGTCCTATATCTGCTGTGTAAGACGAATCGAAATTGATCTTAAATTAATCTCTTATTGATTTCAGAAGATTAGCTGTCACTATTGACTTCGTCGATGCTATTTATCAGCGTCACCAATCGATTATATAAATGATTTGACGAATAAAAAGTACTCTAATCTGCGTATCATCATTTGCCAAATGAAGTAATGCTATAGTAATAATTATGCAGCTAAAATAATTTGGGAGATGCAGAAATCTTTTACCTCGAACTCTCTTCTA
>DYHC01000061.1 GCA_020724325.1 Melioribacter roseus | reverse complement strand
TCTCGGCAAGAGCTAAAAACAAGAGCGGAGAATTTGCAGATACTTTAGAGTATCGCCCGGAAATTAACGGAAGCTTAGATTTCGATTACTCTATAACAAAAGAACTTAATGCCGTTTTAGAATTCGAATATATTGGAAAGGAATTCGGCTTAAAAGAAGGAACTACAGGATACCAGAGCTTACCGGAATATTTGTTAACCAACATCCGGCAGGCTTATAACTTTGAGGTTGGCACTTCGAATCTGGAAATTTATATTAGGTTAAATAATTTATTCGACCGGCTTTATTATACACAATTTGGGCTTCCGGAAGCCGGACGCCAAATTTTTGCAGGAGCTAATTTCCGGTTTTGATTTCTATTAGCTAAAGTGTTGGTGTTTGATAAAGAAGTTAGCGAATTATCTAACGAGTTGTTTTGGGAGGTCTTTTAATTTTTCATAATTTCTTATTCAAAAAAGAGATTCTTTATAATGAATAAAATCTCGGCATTTGTTAACGTAAACGACGAATTACTTGCAAAATATTACAATAATCTTTTGGGTAATGAATCTTTAATTAGTTCATTAAATTTTTTTACTTCTAATTCCGAATTACAAATCGATAATTTGATTTGCGTTGACTTCTTGAATAGTTCTGGAACGATTAAAAAAATTTCGGATGCTTCAGAATCAGAATTTATTTTACTTATCAACAAACCTGTTAAAATTAGTTTTTCGCCACATTCTTTAGAGCGGTTTATTTCTATAGCCGAAAATACTTCTGCGGGTATAGTTTATTCTGACTACTATGAAATGACCAATCCAATCAAGCCGCATCCTTTAATCGATTATCAACATGGAAGTTTAAGAGATGACTTTGATTTTGGTCCTGCTCTGTTCTTTGCTGCCAGTAATTTTAGATCAGCGGCAGAAATATTAAATAGTTATTACAAGCATGCCGGATTTTATTCTCTACGCTTAATTATTTCCGAACAAAGGGAAATATTTCGAATACCGGAATTTTTATATTCCGCCGAGCAATTGGATCTCCGTAAGTCGGATGCAAAACAATTCGATTACGTTGATCCTCAGAATCGTTCTGTTCAAATAGAATTGGAATCTGCGGTAACCGAGCATTTAATAAACATAAATGCTTTTATTAAACCGGCACAGAGAAGGATAGATTTTTCAGAACCTAAATTTGGAACGGAAGCTTCTGTAATAATTCCCGTTAAGAACCGTGTAAAAACCATTTCGGATGCACTGGATTCTGCGGTAAAACAAAAAACAAATTTCCCTTTCAATATTATTGTGGTGGATAATCATTCAACCGACGGAACAACAGAAATAATAAAAAACTTTTCTGATCGCTTCGATAAGATAATTCACTTAATTCCCGAAAGCGAGGATCTTCTTATAGGCGGCTGCTGGAATCTGGCAGTAAACCACAATAATTGCGGTAAGTTTTCAGTTCAGCTTGACAGCGACGACATTTACAAAGACGAAAGCACGCTTCAAAATATTGTTGATCTTTTTCATAATGAATGCTGCGCGATGGTAATTGGCTCTTATTTATTAACCGATATTAATAAGAACCCGATTCCTCCGGGATTAATTGATCATAAAGAATGGTCGGACGAAAACGGACCTAATAATGCGTTAAGAATAAACGGGCTTGGCGCACCGCGTGCTTTTTATACGCCCTTGTTACGGCAGATAAGAGTACCAAATGTAAGTTATGGCGAAGATTATTTTTTAGGAATTACTATTTCGGGAGAATACAAAATTGGCAGAATCTATTATCCTATTTATATCTGCAGAAGATGGGAAGGAAATTCCGATTCAGATCTTGATATAGACAAATTAAATCGTAATAATTACTACAAGGATAAATTACGCACTGTAGAGTTAGCCAGAAGAATAAACTTTAACAAAGAGAAATAAATAAAGATTAATGATACTGAACAACCAGAAAGAGAAGCGCTCCGATTCAACCCTTTGGGCTTTTGCAGCAAATAGATTGATGGAAGAACAAAAGCTTGAATGGACTTTTCTCAAAAATAATTATGATGATCTTGCCGGTGTTGTTACGCGTAGTTTTGAAATTGAAGGAATTAACATTGTAGTCCAAAATAATCCGGCAAGAATAATTTCCACTACAGCAGATACAGACAACGCTGCTATAAATAACCGCCCGTGTTTTCTTTGCTTAAACAATTTACCGGCAGAACAAAAAGCACTGGAATATGGAAAGCATTATTTAATACTCTGCAATCCCTATCCAATATTCAAAGAGCATTTTACAATTGTTCATAAGAAACATATTCCTCAAAACATAACTTCTAACTTTGACGATTTACTGGATATCTCTGAAAAATTAGGATTTCAATATACATTGTTATATAACGGACCAAGATGCGGTGCTTCGGCTCCGGAGCATTTGCACTTTCAAGCAGCGTCTAAAAAAGTTATTCCTATTGAAAATGAAATTGCATACTTAAAAAGAATAAATGAACAAAATATTTTAAGAGGCGATAAAATAGAGATTACTTTCATAGAAAAATTCCTGCGATTCGGTTTTTTATTTGAATCCGATAACAAAAACGAACTTCTACAAACGTTTAAGTTTTTTGTCCGGTCATTTAAGAATGTTTCGAAGCCGAACGAAGAACCGATGATGAATATAATCAGCTCTTACAATAATGATTATTGGCGCGTTTTCATTTTTCCCAGGAAAACACATCGCCCAAGCCAGTATTTTGCAATTGGTGCAGATCAAATCCTTGTTAGTCCGGCAGCTGTAGATCTAGGAGGATTAATAGTTCTGCCGAGACCGGAGGATTTTGAAAAAATCAATATCGGGCAGATCGCCGATATTTATTCACAGGTAACTATCACAAAAGAATATTTTGAATACCTTAAAGCCAGGCTTGCAAAAGGGTACAAAATATAATAGATGTCTCAAAAGTAATTTTTCAACTATTAATACGAAAAATTCCATTCAGCGCATTTGTTAAAAAACTAATTTGAGACATCCGGAATAATTTGATCAGCTTTTGGATTTGTTATACTCATCAAGAGCCAGTTTTTCAAGTTTCTTTTTTAAGTCTTTCGGAAGAATAACCGATTCATAATACTTGCCGTCCTTACCTTTAGAATCGGGTGCAGAGATGAAAAGACCATTAGAGCCGTTAACAATTCTAAATCCCTTGATTGTAATTCCATCGGGTGTTTGAAAATCGAAAAACGCCGCAGTTTTACTCTTGGAATTACTATCGAGAAAATTCATGCGGACAATTTTCATGATAACCTCCTAAAGATTATGTTATTGATATAAATAATTCCCCGGCATTGTTATGCCAATTAGGGAAGGTTAATCATTTTCAAAAAAATTGTTGCTTGTTCCGAAAAGGTATTATTTATTTTAACAGGGGATAGAATCGTAACTATTGTAATTAAAATATTTTGCTAGGTGGAAAATAAGTTTTGTAATCGAATAATTCAATTCTTTATTTGTTAGATTTTGCCGGCGCATTAAATCATAATTAATGTAACCCAAGAGGTAAAAAGTCCGGCTTAGTTGAAATTAAAGCGACTCCATATTTTAGCAGCCGGCTTTTGTTCTAGTAACTGTTCTGTGTTTAATGCTTTTCGTAGAAGAAATAATTTTTTGCAATTACGAATTACTAAAATTTATAGACGTCACTTTTTTATTTCAACCAAATATGAATTTACACGTCCTCGTCGAAAAATTACTTTGTGATCTATTCAAAAAGAATTACTTAACAGATGTTATGCAAGCGGTGATTTTGCTGCTGACGTGCCTAAGGCTCATCAGCTTAGTTTGAAAAAACACTCGGTTTAAATTATACACTAAATTCCTGCAGACGTGATAAGAAGTTCTACTGTGTTTTTAGAGCTTTAGTTACTAGGCGTCTATGATTTTTTGAACGTCCGGATAACATCAATTTCTTAAAGCACTTTTATTGCTATAAAGCTTACGTCGTCTTCAAGTTCGCCGCCGGAAAAAGAAAGTATTTCATTTTTCATTTTCTCTATCGGGTCTTCGTCTGGAAGAATAGAATTAACAAATTCAATAAGCCGATTGTGCCCGTAGAGTTCGCCTTCTTTATTTCTGGCTTCAGTAATTCCATCAGTTACAATATAAATTTCGTCTCCACTATTTATCATAATCTCGAGGTCTTCATACAGACCGGACTTATTAAAACCAAGCAGCAGCCCTGTAGAGTGAACCAGCTGCGCCTCTTTGGATTTATAAACTATTGGCAAATCACCGGCACCGGAATACTTAACAACATTATTTTTTCTATCGAGCAGAAGAACCGATAGAGTAATAAAGACTTCGGAGATTCTTTCGTCATTAAAAACAGCTTCATTCACTTTATGTAAAATTTCGCTGGGTTTATCTTTCTTACCGGATTCTAGAACAAACCTTGTAGCGCTTCTAACATAGCCGGCATAAGCAATTGCAAAGTACCAAGCGCCCCAGCGTTTTCCCATAACGTCGCCAAGAATTATCACAAGGTTATCATCGTCAATCTTAATGTAATCTATAAAGTCGCCGCCGGGAACATTTTTAAAAGGTAAATGCCACTGCTTAATTTTAAAGCCGTTAAAAATAGGAGCATCATCAGGAACAACTTTTGCACCCATAGTATCGGCTGCTTTTTGAACTTCATCAACAATCTTAACCCTTTCTTTTTCAAGACTTTTTAGGATAGCAGAAACCTTGGCAATAACAACTTTTGGGCTGGATGTTTTTATAATATAATCTTCTATTTCAAGATCAAACCCCTGAAGGATATCGTCTTCGGCTCCTTTAGCGGTTAGGAACACAAAAGGAATTGACTTTAATTCATTATCTTCAAGGAGTTTTTTCCTGAATTCGAAACCATCCATTTCCGGCATCATTACATCGCTAATAATTATATCGGGCTTATTTTTATGAGCCATTGCAAGTGCTTCTCTACCATTGTTTGCATGCTGGCATTCAAAACCCACTTTCGATAAATTGTAAGTGAAAAGCTTTGCAATGTTAAATTCATCTTCTACCAATAAAATTTTGTTTGGAGGTTTTGTATTATCTGCTGCCACATTTAACCCTTAATTATTCACTAATTCGTAAAACTTCTAACTGCATCTTGTAAGTCGTTATAAGATTCAAACACCCTGAAAAGTCTGGTAAGTTCGAACATCGAACGAACTGCTGGTTGAAACCCGACAAGTTTTAGATCCCCTCTTAAAGAGGCAACTTTTTTTAAAGTACTCACAATTACGCCTAAAAAAGTTGAGTCGATAAATTCAACGGTTGATAAATCGATAATAATTTTTTTGTAGCCGATTTCTATCTTATCATTAATCATACTCTTAAGCTGGTCTGCTTCTTTAAGCGTGGCTCTTTCCAGATTAATTATTTCTACAACAATGTCGTCAATTACTTCTTCTATAATACCCATTTATAGCCCCTACTTTTTATTCGCAGCAATTTTATACTTACCCATTAATCTATACAAAGTTGCTCTGCCTATTTTTAGTTTTCTTGCGGCTTCAACAATATTATTTTCGGTAATCTTTAAAGCATGTTTAATTGCTTCTTCTTTTAATTTTTCAAAAGGAATTACGGGAGAATTTTCTTCAAAAATATTATTAGCATTTGAAGTTCTTCCGGTTTTAAACTGCAATGTAATGTTGGGAGGAAGAACGTCTGTGTCAATTATATCGCTATCGCTTAGAATCAAACATCTTTCAAGTGTATTTTCAAGTTCTCTTACATTACCGGGCCAATCATAATCATAAAGAATTTTAAGCGCCGGTTTCGAAATTTGTTTGATTTTTTTACTGAGTTTTTCATTAAAGTGTTTTAGAAAATGTTCTATCAAAACAATAATATCTTTTCTTCGTTCTCTAAGAGGGGGAATATGAATAGGAAACGAGCTTAAGCGATAGAAAAGGTCTTCTCTAAACAACTTTGATTCAACCGCATGTTTCAGATCCCTGTTGGTAGCAGAAATAATTCTAACATCACATTTAATTACTTCGTTGCCGCCAATTCTTTCGAACTCCTTTTGCTGTATTGCGCGCAAAATTTTGGCTTGAAGAGACATTTCCATTTCCCCTATTTCATCAAGAAAAATTGTACCGCCTTTTGCGAGTTCGAACTTTCCAATTTTTCTTTGATGAGCACCTGTAAAAGAACCTTTTTCATGTCCAAACAATTCGCTTTCCAGGAGTTCACGCGGTATTGATGCACAGTTAACAACAACAAACGGAGCATCTTTTCTTTTACCGCTAAAGTGAATTGCTCTTGCAATAAGCTCTTTTCCGGTTCCGCTTTCACCGGTTATCAAAACGGTTATATCGTTATCAAGAACTTTATAAACCATTTTAAATGCTTCCTGCATTTTAATATCTGCAGAAACAATATTTTCGAAACTGAATTCCCTTTGCAGATTTTCTTTAAGATTTTCCAGTTCCCGTTCGAGATCAAAATTTTTGATTGCATTTCTAATAGCCGGTTCAAGCCGGTTTTTATCGATCGGTTTTGGAAAATAATCGAAGGCGCCAAGTCTAATAGATTCGAGAGCAACTTCTACACTGCCTTGAGCAGAGAGCATTATAACCGGTAAACGTGGATGTTTTGATTTTACGTTACGCAAAACATCATTGCCATTTATATCTGGCAGCATTATATCGAGAAGAATAAGATCCGGATTTTCCTGAAGAGCAGATAATGCTTCGTTTCCATTTGTAAAAGTCCTTATCTTGTAATTCCATTGGGTTTTGCACCAATGAGTAAGCATTTTTAGTATAGATTCTTCATCATCAACAATAAAAATTAATTTATCCATTTGCCCTCGTTAATTACTGTTTAGGTAACCGAACAATAAAAGTTGATCCTTTATTCTCTTCGCTTTTAACTCTTATTACACCTTTATGAAGTTCGACTATCTGTTTCACTGTAACCAGACCGAATCCGGCGCCCATTAAAGGGGCGCCCGGTCTTTGTATCTTACTAAACTTTTGAAATAGTTTTGGAATATCTTTGGCGGGAATTCCAATGCCGGTATCTGTAATTGTGAACTCAATTTCTTTTCCGTGATCTACAAGAATAATATATATTCTGCCGCCTCTATTCGTAAAGTTAACAGAATTGGAAATCAAATTAAAAAATACCTGTAAAATCCTTACACGGTCTGCCATAATAGTAATTTCGTTTTCGGGTAATTCTTTAGATAGATGCAGCTCTTTTTCCTCAATCTGCTTTGCAAACAGATCAAGAACCTCATAAAGTGCGCTGTTTAAATTTACGGATTCCTTCTTAAGTTCTTCTTCGCCGGACTCAAGTTTGGAAAAATCGAGCACATCATTAATCAGTTTTGCAAGCCGTTTACCTTCGCTAAGAATAATTTCATTAAACTCTTTTCTGGTTTCTTTAGGCAAGTCGGGGTCTGAAAGAATTGTTTCGGCAAATCCAACAATTGAAGCAAGCGGTGTTCTTAATTCATGAGAAATGTTCGAAATAAATTCACTCTTTAACTTATTCAGTTCTTCCAGAACATTAATTTTATGACGGGCTCTCTCGCGTTCTATAGAAATTATTCTATTTGCTTCAACAAGCTTTGCATTTAAGTCCCGGATATTCTGTTCGTCAATCTTACGATTAGAAATATTTCTGCCGATGCTTATCATTCCGGATACTTCGCCATCGCTAATCATTGGTTTTGCATGAACCTCGAAAGTAACTCCTTTATCAAAGCGGTCTAAAAACACCATTTCAAAAGTAGCAACTTCGCTTGAACTCAATATGCGTGCAAATGCTTCAGCAATTTTCGGCTCATCTTCCTTATCAACAAATTCCAGAAAGTGTTTACCTATCATTTCTTCAGGAACATAACCAAGGGCGCTGGCTCCGTTTTTATTAACAAGGTTAAAATAACCGAATCCGTTCAGTATAAAGATAAGGTCGCGGTATCGATAAGCATTCTGAATTTTTCTTCGGAGCTTTGAAGTTTAAGCTGTGTTATTTTTTCTTCAGAAATTTCATTAATCATCCCAACAACTCTAAGCACCTTATTATCACGAATAATAGGGATGCCGGAATGCCTTACCCAATGATCTTTACCGAACCTGTCTTTCATACGATATTCAACAGTGCTGACTTCACCCGAACGCAGCTTTTCAGCAAAACCACGGAATTTATGAAAATGACCGCCGTCTATGGAGCGCAATATCAAAAGTTTGTTATCATAAATTTCTTGTGGAGAATATCCAAATAAATTTCTTACTGAATCGGTTATAAAATTGTATTCGGTTCCATCGGCATTTGTAGAAAAAATAACAGTCGGAATTGTTGCTAATGCTTCTTGGTAGAAACGCTCAATTGTTAGTCCGTCATAATTGCCGGAATTCATAAATTCATTTTTAAGAACATTTATTTTGGGACTAATGAGCGTAGATATTTTTTTTGCATCCGGAATTTTTTTTTTGCAAAGCAATATAAGGTAATAATCAACGCTGCCATGTTCAAATACCTTCTCTCTATATAGAGCGCCAAAACCATGTTCTTTATTGAGTCGTGCAAAACTTTTCGATTTGTAAATTTCTCTTAAACTTGAATTCCGTTTTGAAATAAGATTATTAATTTCGGAAAGGTCAGGTTCTTCTAAATTATCTATTCCAAAGGAAGAGAGGAGTGAAAATTCCTTTTTTTCCGTTTTTAGAATGTAGCCGGCATCGCAAAGACTTAAAGATTGTATTTCTTGAAGAATCTTATCTAGATTATGGTTCATAAAGGAATTTCATAGTTATGATAAAACCAATCTCAAAATAATAAAATCATTTGAGTAATAATATAAGGGCATCTCTAAAAACTATTTTTAGGTAAATAGAACACTGATAAACA
>DYHC01000060.1 GCA_020724325.1 Melioribacter roseus | reverse complement strand
ATCCCCTTGATGCTGCTTATATTCAACTTGCCAGCACATATTATGAAACCGGTGAATATGATAAAGCTATTTTGGCAACTGATCAGGTAATTAATATGAAATCTAGCGGATTAAAAGGTGCCGCTTATTATTATAAAGGAATGAGTCTAAAACAAAAGCAAGATATTGCCAAAGCAAAAGAGAACTTTGAACTTGCTAAACGTGATGCTCAATATAAAAGATTAGCCGATTATGAATTGAACTTAATGAAGTAATTTGGCATCTTAAATTTTATTGACAGTCTCAAAAATAAATTATTATAGAATCGCCCGCTGATATTCCGCCAAAAAGCGGCGGATAAATCCGCCAGCAAACGGCGGACAAGTCCACCAGAAACGGTGGACAAACTCTGGTTAGATTTACTCAGATTCTATATTTGTACCATTTGCTGCTGGATGATCCGACCTTTTTTGAATAGTATTAAATGGACTTCTAAAAAATCAGAAATTTAATTTCGAAAGAAAGAAGTGGAAGAGAAATGTTATTGCGAAGGAGCGAAGCGACGAAGAATCTACGAACAGATTCTTCGCCTCACTTCGTTCGGCTCAGAATGACAGTACACTTTTTACTCTGTGATTTCGAATCCTGCAAAGCGTGACAGGTTACAAAAAAAGATTTCTCTCCCAATGAATCGTGATCGAAATGACAATGCTGCTCGACCTTCAAGGTTTTGGTTCTACATTCTTGATCCGTCAACGACGTGTTCGAAATGTTATTTCGAAGGAACGAAGTGACTGAGAAGTGTTATTTCGAATCCCGCAAGGCGGGATGAGAAGTGAGAAGCGATATTTTTCAGAAGCTACATTAAAATTAGCAGAGGAAAAGTAAGACGGTCATTATTTTTTTATTTGCGATTACCATTTCAATATTTATTTATCTAAATCACTCCAGGGTAAAACTATTAACTACTAGCATTGCTTTCACCCAGTTTATCTTTACGGTTGTTATTTTTTATATCAGCGGATTAATGCGAAGTATTCCAATAACAGATTTAAGCAGATTAATTATTTGTCATGTTTGCGGGATGGAACATACTTTTGTTATTACGCCGGTAAACAGAAATTGGAACTGAGCTAAATTGGAATACGTATAACATTTTAGTTTCTTAGAGTAGTAATGGAGTTTTCGAGCGTCATTTCATTGCCTGGTTCTATAGTTGGCATCTTTGAGTCGTTTAATATTGTTACTCTAGTTTCTTATTGATAGAGTTTAACATTAAGTTATTTGTGATTATTATAGTAACCGGAATTCTGAGAAATGTACAAGATTGTATTCCGGGAAATGCGTTAATTGCATGTATCCAAGTTAAGAATGCAATAAAATTGCTGTGGCTGTTAAGTGCTGTGGGATTCCAATAGAATCTAATTAAATGGAAAAAAATAATTAGCAATAGTAGTGTATATTTAATTTGGACTTCTGAAAAATTCAGAAATGCTATTTCGATGGGTCCCGACGAGTCGGGAGACTGAGAAGTGACGAGTGATATTTTTCAGAAGTTACTTGCAAGTATTTCCGGAATTCTATTGTTAATTTTGAATCATAAACAATTCTGAAAAAATATGAGAATAAGAAATAATTTAATTCTGCTATTACTGATCATTATTACCGATTTAACCGCACAGACGCTAAAAGCAACTTTTGATGACGCACTAAATCTATATCAAAGCAAAAACTATTCTTCTGCTTACGATTTATTCAAATCCATTTCCAGAGATAAATCGGTTAATGAAAATGAGAAGTCGTCTTCGCTCTTATATGCTGCTGAGTGTTTATCTAAACTGAATCAACTTGATGGTGCCGCCTCGTAATATGAATCATTTCTAAAATTGTATCCTCAATCATCTTTTAGAGAAAGTGTATTATATGAATTAGGTACAATTTATTATCATAACGGAGAATTCAGAAAAGCCCGGGAAAATTTATCCCGATTAATCTATGAATATCCCCTCAGCACAAATTTGGGCTCAGCTTATTATTGGCTGGGGGAATCCTTCTCAGCCGAAAATAAATTTATTGATGCAGAAGAAAATTTTAAGGAAGCTATTTCAAGAAGAAATGAAAACAACTTTATTACAAACAGTATTTATGCTCTCGGTTTTTTATACGAAAGGACAGGTGATTATAATAGCGCAGTTACTCATTACGATGAACTGTTAACTTATTATAGGAACAGTCCTCTTGCACCTCGTGCTCAATTAAGAATTGGCATTTGCTATTTTACTATTAAGGATTACGACAGCGCCGTTCTGGAATTAACGGACCCTCAGATAAATAACTTGACTGCAGAAGAAATTGTTGAAGCAAAATATTTTCTGGCTAACTCTTTTATTAGACTAAAAGATTACAAAAACGCTGAAACAATTTTTGAAGAACTGAAATCTGATACTAACGACCAATTTTTCCACAACAAGATAAATTACAGTCTTGCATGGATAAAGTTTCAGAAGAATGAATTGAGCGACGCATTTAAGATATTTGACGAATTAGCCCGAATCGAAAACGATACAATTGCAATCTCCTCTCTATTCTGGAGCGGTGAATGCAAACGCTACTTAGGCGAATCTATTCTGGCAAACGAAATTTTTGACCGGTTCCTTAAGAAATACCCTGGTCATTCTTACGCTGCTCGCGCACAGTTGGGCAAAGGTACATCGTATTTTAGCCAGAACCTTTCACATGAAGCAGAATCTGCACTTTACAAGGCAATCAATTCTAATGATTTGTATGCAAGAGGGAAAGCTAATGCTCTTCTTGGGGAGCTAAAGTTAAATCAAAAATTATTTTCGGAATCAAAAAATTATTTTCTGGAATCAATTAAATTAACGGCAAATGTAGCAGGTATTTACTATAAAGCAATGCTTGGTCTAGGTGTATCGGAATTTTTTCTTGGAAATTATGATGAGTCGGTAAGAAATCTTGAGGTTCTATTAAACCGTGCAAAAGATTTTGAAACAGATAAAACAAATTTCTATTTAGCTGAATCGTATCTGATGAGAGGTGAATACTCTGCCGCAATTAAACACTACAATCAGATTAGTGCAAATAACAATGAATTGAGAAAACCATCCATCTACGGAAAAGCTTATGCTTATTTCAACCTGAAAGATTTTCCTAATGCTATTTATTATTTCAATGAATATGTTACAAAATATCGAAATGATCAGAATGTTAACGATGCACGATTAAGACTGGCAGATAGTTATTTTGGTATCAAAAATTTTGATAAAGCAAGCCAGATATACCGCGAACTTTTTACCAGCGATAAATTAATTTCTAACGACGACCAAACATATTATCAGTATTGCCAATCATTATTTAAAGCCGGAAAGTCTAATAATGCAATTGAAGAGTTTATTAAGTTACAGCAGAAATTTCCGCGCTCACGGTTTGCAGACGCTTCTCAATATGTAGTTGGGTGGATTTACTTCCAGCAAAATAATTTTAGAGCTGCAATCGAAAACTATGAAAAGCTGTTAACCAAATACCCGTCATCTTCACTTAAACCGATTGCTTTTTACTCTATTGGCGATTCTTATTTTAACCTTGGCGACTATGAAGCATCAATAAATTATTATAACCGGGTATTAACAGAGTTTCCTAATACACCTTACATTCTTGATGCTGTAAACGGAATTCAATTCGCTTACGTTGCAAAAGAAGAGCCGGAAAACGCAGTTAGCTTTATTGAGCAATTCGTTTCTATAAATCCTTCTTCAAAGTACAGCGACCAGATCTTCATTAAAAAGGGTGATATTTATTACAGCTCCAATGATTATAACAACGCAATAAATGCTTACCAGGAATTTATTCAGAAATTTCCATCGAGTACTCTTATTCCTAATGCATATTACTGGATTGGAAAAAGTGCGGCATTTTTAAAAAGGGAAACTGAAGCTATCGATAACTTTAATAAAGTTCTTAGCATTAACCTGAAATCCACTATCGGAATTTCCGCAGCAATTGATCTTGCTAACATTTATGCAAATAGAAACGATTTTAATTCGGCAGTTAGAGTACTTAATTCCTCAATTGATGCCCAGCCAACCTCTAACCGGATTCCCGAACTTCTCTATTTAAGAGCTGTTGCTGAAATTAATTCTGAACCCTTAGATGATGCTTATAAAACTCTCGACCAGATTATAACATATTATGATGGTTCTATCTTTGCTGCAAAATCTAAAATTGAATTGAGTCTTCTGGAAATTAATAAGAAAAACTTTGATAATGCATTGAGCTTGCAGAGAAGAGACTAGATGATATTGGCGCGCGTGCTCAATATTTGATTGGATTAGCTTATTACGAGCAGAACAATTTTAATGATGCAATTATTGCTTTTGTTAGAGTGAGATCGGTTTATTCAAGTTATGATGAATGGTTTACAAAATCTTTATTAAAACTTGGCGATTGTTATCTCAAATTAAATGATAAACAACAAGCACGCGAAATGTACCGTGCTGTAATTAACCGCCATAAAACAGGTGAATTAGCCCAGGAAGCTAACAGGAAGTTGAAACAACTATGAAAAAGATTTTAATGATATTATTCGCCCTATTTACCGGTTCCGGCTTTTCTCAACAAGAACAAAAAAGTATTGAACTGCCGGATTTTGTTATTACGGGAAGACAAAGCGTTGAAGTTCAGGCTGCTAAAAAGAAAAAACCGGAATTGATAAGTATTCTTTCTCAGGAGTTTTTTACTCCACAATATTCTCCAGAAGAATTGCCATTAATGCTTTCATCTATTCCTAAAAATCTTGTTCCTTCTATTAATGCCGGAGATGAATATAATTCTGGAAGACTCTTCCTTGGTGCCGGAAGATATCTTTTGCCGGTTGGAAATTTTTCAATTAGTAAATCATTCGATAATTTCTTGCTCTCTGCCGGACTTTGGGGGTCTAATACAACAGAATATATTTCAAACGCTGGATACAATGCATCCGGAGCTGATTTAAGCAGCACTATTTTTGTTAGTACAGCTTCTGATATACTTGCCGGTACTATTATTAAACTTGACGGAAACTATCTGAGAGATAGTTATAAATTCTTTGGGTCAGTTAATCCTTTGTTCGAAAGAAAATCTAATAGAGGTAATGGTTCTCTTTCCATAAAAAATAATTACTATGATCTATTTAACTTCGGATTAAAATTTAGTGCGGATTTTCTTACACTTTCAGAAAACAATTTACAGGAAAGGGATTTATTATTATCTGCAGATGCCAGTTTTAAAATTAGTAATCTTACAATTGGCGGTATCAGAAAATTTCAAAGACAAATATTAAACAACAATTTAAGCGGAAAAGAGAGTTATAATTTTTATTCAATGGAAGGATTTATAAAATTATCTCCCGCAAACTTAATGAATTTAATACTGGGGGCAGAAGCTGCAGGTAATGCCGCTAACAGTTTCTTTTCCCCGTTTGGTTCTATGCATTTAGAATTGAACAAAGGATTATCTTTTAATATAAGTTTTAAACCACGAGCCGAAAATATTACTTTAAAGTATTTTTTAAACGAAAATTTATATATGCGCAACGGCTTAATTGATAATGTTTTGCGAGAGGTAAAATTTGATTTGCATAGTACACTAAATTTTGAATATGAAAAATTCTTCGGGATTTCACTATGGGGTAATTATTCTAGTACGGATAACTACCATTACTACGAAGACTCGGTTCAGAGAGGTTTCTTCGACTTAAAAACTACTTCACCGGTTAAATCATTAGCTGCCGGGATAAATTTGCTTATCCATCCGAATATTTTTGGTTTCTTCACCGGGGAAGTAAAATTTCAGGATGTAAAAGACGGAAACAAAAATTATATTCCATACACTCCCGTTTATTCAGCAAGAATGACATACGGAGTTAGCATCACGCAAAATCTTGCAGCAAAATTCAAATACATTTTTGCCCATAATACTTATGCGGATCTTCTTAATACCGTTAAATTAAGTTCCTATCATAATATTTCTGTTGGAATTTCTTATAAACTTTTTGAATATCTATCTTTGAGCGCGGATTTTCAAAACATACTGAATCGAAGTAATTTTGTGTTAAGAGGATATCAGGAAAAGCCGTTTGATATTTTAATTGGTGCTGATTACCGTTGGTAATCCTCTATTTCTGATAGTTGAGTTTAATAACAGAAAATTTGGATATGACAATTACTGAACTTCAAAAAAGAATTGCTGAAGTACTTGGTGTTTCAAGCTCGGAAAAAGAACTCGCGTTTAATATTCTTATTACAAAAATTGCTGAGAATCTCGAGTCGGATCTTACTCTAAAAGTTCCTCGAATAGGATTTTTCCAGTTGAAAGAGAGTGATACCAATGTTAAAGAGACATTAATTTTTTCGCCTTTCTCAGACGAAATAAAAAAAATTTCTGCTACACTTTATCTTACTATTGATATTCCGCGCAAGATTTATAGAAACGAAGAAAAAGATTCGGATGTGTTTAGTATTGGAGTTGGTAAACCTTTACTTCCTCTTTCTGGCGATTTAAGTCCGCAGACCGAATCTGAAACCTCCTATGTAATTCTTAAAAGATCTATCGAGGAAAGAGTAAATGAAATTATTGCTGAGTCCGATCTCCTTCCAAACTTTAATATATGGGATGATTATTATGAATCGCTTCAATCAAAAAATGAAATTGATGAAAGCAAATCCAAATTATCCGAACTTACTTCCGATATTGAATTTAGAGAGGATTTAATTGCAGAGGATATTACTAATAACCTTCTGAATATCGAAACCGAACCTGTGCCTGTTGCTGCTTCGGAGGTTACTCCTTTGCTTACTGCTACTGATTTACTCGAGGATTTTTCAACTCCTATTACAACTGAACCTGATACTACTCCTCAATTTGAATTGCCTGAAGAAAATGAAATTGCGATTGAAGAGCAAACACGCTTAGATACTGTTGATATCGCTTCAAAATTTTCCGATGATTTGAACGAATTAATAAAAGATTATGAAGATGAAAAACTTTCTGAACTAGATTTCAGCAAATTAAAAGATATTTATATTGAACCGGCTAAGGAAAATAAAGAACATGGTAAACTCGATTTTAGTTTAGAACATGAAGTTGAAGCACAACGTGAAGATGATTCAGAAGAAAATTATCTTGGACTCAAAAAATCTAATGAAGAAAAGATTGAATGGAACTGGGGCGATGAATTAAAAGAAGAATTGGGCTCGTCCATTGAAGAGGAAAAGAGATTCCTCTTCGAGTTTGATGATGAGTCTGAAGATTTTGAAGAGGAGCCAAAAAGCGTTGAAGATATATTCAAAACATCTGTACCGACAAAATCCCGGTTATTTGAACAACTTGAAAACTCAATAAAAAAAGAATTATCTGAAACGGAATCGGCTTCTGATTATTTCGAGTATCAAACTCCTCCTAAATATGAGTTTGTTGAAGATCGGAATACCGGTTACCAGCCGCTTTCTTATTCACCTCATACAAGAACTTCATCTGGTACAGATGAACAGTATTACAAAGAGCTTAAGGAGGACAGCGATAAATATTTCAGCAGAAATTTTTTTCTAATATTTTCAGCATTTATTATAATAGTAAGCATTACAGTTTATATGTTGCTGCCAAATAAAAATGAGCCGGGTAATGATGCTGCCAGAAACGCAGTTAAGACTGATTCGGTACAATCCGAGAAATTAGAAGCGTCTTTGCCTGTTGATACAACCATAATAATTCCCGAAGATGAAAGTGATTTTCCTCGCGTTGCTTCATTAAGCGTTACAGATAAAAATTCAAAACCAGATCCCAGGGTAAAAGAAAAAGTTGTGAACGAACCAATCGGAGTGAGAACAAACGAATCGAACCCAATGTATAAAAAACCAGCTGCAGATACTAGAATTACAAACACGGTTTATTATGACGGAAAGAGCTACAATGTTCAGGTTTCATCTTGGCGTAATAAAGATAAGGCAGAGCAAGAAGTAATACGACTGCGCGGGCTTGGTTTGAATGCTTTTATTTTTGAAGCCTATTTACCGCAAAAAGGCGGAACATGGTATCGTGTACGTATCGGTAATTTTAAAACTGTAGAAGAAGCTAAATATTTTATTTCCAGAAACAATTTTTAAATTAATCGTAAGGAACTGTATGGATTTACTCTCTATTTTTGTTAAAGGCGGAATTATAATGTATTTCATTCTTGCCAGTTCAATAGTAGCATTGGCAATTGCTATTGAAAAATTTATTGTACTAAAAAAGGCAAAAGTAAATGTACCTGCATTTCTTATTAAACTGAGAGTACTTATTAAAAAGAAAGACCTCGAAGGTGCTATCGGTTATTGTATGCAGGAAAGAACACCAGTTTCAAATATTGTAAAGAAAGGTTTGAAAAAAATCAGATTCGGTCATCAAAGGGTTGTAGAAGCAATTGAAAGCGCCGGTAGACAGGAAATAAGCAAATTGGAAAAGGGATTATCAATTCTTGCATCAATTGCCGGAATTGCTCCATTACTTGGTTTTCTTGGAACTGTTACCGGTATGATAGGTGCATTTATGAAAATTCAGGAACTTCATGGTTCTGCTAACCCGTGCGATCTTGCCGGCGGAATCTGGGAAGCACATATTACAACTGCATTCGGCTTGATTGTTGGAATACCGGCATTAGCATTATATAACTATTTTGTTAGCAAGATAAACAAAATGGCTGTAGATATGGAAAGAATCTCTAACGATTTAATTGATATGCTTGACGATACTTCTAAATCTGCTGTTAATGATGATGAAGACGATTACAATTTATAGGTGAAAAATGAAATTTGAGACCTCAAACAAACCGTTAAGCGTTTTTGCTTTCTCATCACTTACTGATATTGTTATGTTATTACTGATATTTTTTCTTCTTACATCTCAG
>DYHC01000059.1:7620-8946 GCA_020724325.1 Melioribacter roseus | reverse complement strand
GTAATGTGCTTATCAGAAGAATTATCTGGATGATTAAAATGTTTTTTATTTTTTTCATTTCTGCCTCTGTGTGCAAATAATTTGGTTTGAATTTCTTTTAGTGCTCATTAGTGCTTTTGTGATTTCGTGGAAATCATTGTTTTTTAATTATTCATTGAAAAAAATACCACTGTTCTTCTCTAAAATGATTTTTGCCACTAATTACACGAATTTTCACAAATGTTTTTAGTGATTTTGTGGCTTTCTCTTTTTAATTATTCAATGCAGATAATGCCACTGTTCCTCTCTAAATTGAAAAACTATTTGGATAATTTCCCTTCTTTAAGTTCTTTAACAAATCGATCAGCTTTATAAATTTTTTCGAATGCTTCCATCATACCGCGGGCATCAACAGAAATGCATCGGTTTTCGTGAGGCATAAAAATAAAGTTGCCATAAATACTTTCCATATTGCCGTCGAATGCAAGTCCAACAACTTCAGCGTTTTTATTTATAACCGCGCTGCCGGAATTTCCACCTACAATATCATTTGTAGAAGCAAAATTAAGCGGAGTAGCCAGGTTAATTTTGGAAGGGTCGCTCCACATCGGGTGTATATTCCACGGATATTCTTTGTAGAAAGAAGCATTTCTATCGTACATCCCATAGAATGTTGTAACGGTTGGTGCAATTGTTCCGTTATAATCGAAGCTCTTTAGAACGCCATCACTAATTCTAAGTGTAAAATTTGCATCGGGCGGAATTGTTGTACCGTAGAAATGGAAAACAACCTGACCAAGCATATCATCATAAACCTGTTCAGTATCTGTAATTTCTTTTGCTTGTTTTTGAAGCTCGGGCATTCGTTCTTGTGTCTGAAGAATAAAATAAACAAACGGATCGTCGCTGCTTAAGATTTTATCTGCCCCGCTCTTTGCAAATTCAAGAAAGCTCTTTTTATCCTTAAGTATAGATTTAGAGAGGATATAATCAGCTGCATCCTTACTCTTTTTGTTTGCAAATAGTTTTATAACTATAGGGTCATTATCACCTAAATTCATTCTAATATAATCTGACTGAATACTAAGTTTAGTATGTTCTAATAATTTATCGAGATTATCTGCATACATTGCATTAAGCGTTGAATCTAGTTTTGCTGGAGAATATTTAGAAGCTCTTTCGTTTTCAGGTTTCTTTAATTCCTTAGCCATTTCAACAAGATCGCGCGCAATAAAAAAGTATCTTGCGTGAAATGTCTGATTCAATGAATATGCAGCTAACTTAGGACCAATATTTCTCATTTCAGCTCTTGTCTTTGCAAGATTATCCCAGATAGAACCGTATTGT
>DYHC01000059.1:0-7610 GCA_020724325.1 Melioribacter roseus | reverse complement strand
GAGATTCTTATCTGCCATTACTCTTTCTTTAAGAGATTTTTCAAAATCAATTTTTCTGGCAAATAAGTAAGGATCATTCAGCCCTTTATAAGTCTGATGAAAAACTTTCTGTCCGTTTCCAATCTGTCTTCTAATTCTTTCGTAGGCGTCTTTATTAGCCGGATTAATAGATTTAAGAGTTTCGAGAGCATTGAAATAATTATCGCTTAGGAATGAACTGTTGCGGTAAGTTATGTCTCTAGCGTATTCAAGGAAAGAAACTGCTTTTAATCTTTGAGTAGTACCCGGATTACCAACTGTAAATACTGGTTCGCCAGGTTTAATTCCTTCTGTAGAGAATTTGAAAAAGTTTTCTGTTTTTACCGGCTGTCCGTTTTCATACGCTCTTAAAAATGCACAGTCGAGATTGTAGCGCGGATATGTGAAATTATCATAGTCGCCGCCAAAGTAAGCTGCCTGATAATCAGGTGCAAATACAAGACGGATATCGTCGTAACGTTTGTAGCCGTAAATAGAATATTTGCCGCCGTTGAATAGAGAAATAAATTGGCAGGTTAATCCGGTTTCATTTTTATACTGATCAACCAATTTCGTAGAGATTTCCGATTTTATTTTTGCTTTCTCTTCATTTGTTTTACCGGCTGCAATTGCTTTTTGTACTTCCTCCGTTACATCCTTTACAAATACTAACTGATCTGTATAGTAATTGGGAATTTTTCTTTCTTCTTCAAGTGTCTTTGCAAAGAATCCATTTGTTATTAGGTCTTCTCCTTCTTTTTGTACTCTTCTAACAACTCCTTCTGCACAATGATAGTTTGTCATCATTAGTCCATCGGCAGAAACAAATGATGATGTGCATCCTGGGACACGGAGAGCAGAAAGCCGCACATCATCAAACCAGTCCTCTGTTGGTTTGAATCCGTATGTCTTTTCGAAGTGGTCGTAAGGAGGATAATCGAATGACCACATTTTTCCGGTATCAAATTTCTGAGCTTTTACAGTATCGGGATTAAATTTAATCTGTGCATTTGTCTGGAGTGTAATAAAAGCTAACAATATAATTAGCTGAATAACTTTGAATCTGTTTACAAATTGTAGCATATCAGCACCTAGTTTATTAATGGTTAATTGTTGTACCCAAAAAATATAACAGATGGGTATTAATACCAAACTAAAAAGGGAAAAGTGTTTGCATATTTCTATAATCTTGAAGATGGGAATCTACATTTACAATAAAAAAATTTTTTTGTATTATAAAAGCGCAATTTATGATACTATAAATTACAATCACATATTAAGTTAATGGTTCATTGAAAAAGAATAAAAACTATTTTTTATAAAAAAGTTTTATCTGGGAAGTACTTAGTTATTTGGTATGGTTCTTAATATTCAAGCGGTTTGTATCTAATTACAATTCAAACTAATAGAGCAATAATTTATACCGGTAATGTTAAGCAAAACCTCGAAGGTCAAGGTAAGACCTTCAAGGTTTTGATAAGCATTTTTTGTTTATTCGGCAATTTTGCTTGTTTCCATCTCTTTAGCAATTCTGTCGGCTTTCACAATATGTTTTACTATCTGGTAAATTGCTTGTGAAGAAAGTGCAATAGAGCGGTTTTTTTCGGTAGTATAAATAAAGTCGTTGGATAGACCTTCCATGTTACCGTCGTGTAAAATACCAACATATTCAGCATTCTTGTTAATAATCGGGCTGCCAGAACTGCCGCCAACAGTATCAAACGTTCCAACAAAATTATTTTGTGCAGATAGATCTAAGCCGCCATAATTGAGCCAGCGCGCCGGAAGATCCCACGGCCATTTCTTCTGGTGTGAATAGTAACGATCGTATAATCCGTAGAAAGTTGTAACTGGCGGAGCAATAGTTCCATTATATTCGTAGCCGGATATAAGACCATCGCTAATTCTGAATGTACCGGTTGCATCGGGAGCTATACTGGTGCCAAAGATTTCATAAATTGCCAGACCAAGAAGATTTTCGAGAACAGTTTCTGTATTCATTATTTCCTGTGCTTCTGATTGATATTTTAGTCTTGCATCGCGCGTTTCAAGATAATAACTGATAAATGGATCTTTGCTGTTAAGTATATCATCCGGATTTCCTTTTGCTAACGCAAGAACATAATCTTTATCATTAAGCTTAGATTTAGCAAGCATCTTTTCTGCATCTTTATCTCCGATTAAATCGCCAAAATATTTTTTAACAACAGGGTTATCTTTACCAAGATTCAGCTTTATAAAATCTGTAACCATTATTAATTTTTTTATCTCAAGAGGCAAATCGACATCTGCGGGAAGGTTATTCAGAGCTTGAGTAAACCGTTCACCTCTCATTTCCGGAGGTCTCTGATCTTCCGGAATCTTTGAAGCAAAAGCAAACTCAACAAGATCGAATGCTCTCTGGAAATAGATTGAATTAGTAAGTCTTGCGAATGCAGCTCTTTTGCCGGCATTAACGGCAAGCTCTTTACGCGTCTTTGCAATTGAATCCCATATATGTCCATATTTCTGTTTCTTTACCGGATCGTTCATTACAATTTTTTTGAATTCATTCTCAAATGCTTTTTTGCGCGTCATTAAATAGGGATCGAACAGATTTTCAATAAATCCGTTCTGCCTCTTTGCAATATTAGCCGGTCCAAACATTAATCCCCTGTAAATATCTGCACGCTCCGGATAAAGCTTCATCATCTCTTCATAAATCCTAACCATTCCGTTACTCTGGAATGTGTTGTTACGATATGTAATATCACGATTGTACTCTAACTGGGAGATAGTCTTCAGACGGTTAGTTGTTCCGGGATAACCAAGTACAAATAGAACCTCGTCGATATTTGGTCCGTCCAAATCCATCTTAAAAAAGTTACTTGTCTTAAGCGGTTTTCCGTTATCATCATACACACGCAGAACCGCAAAATCCGAGTTGTAACGCGGGTAAGTGTAATTATCGGGATCGCCGCCGTAAAGCCCCACTATCCTTTCAATAAAAATTACTGCACGAACATCGTTATACCTTTTAACTCCGTATAAAGAATATTTCCCTCCATGGTACAATGATGTAACATTACAGACTAAACCAGTTTCTTTGGAATACTTATCCTGTAACTCCTGAATCTTAGCATTTTTTAAGTCAACTTTTTCCTTATCGGTTTTACCTTTATTAATTGCACTAACAACTTCTTCAGTAACATCAACAATTAAAGAAAGCTGAGTAACGGATAGATTAGGAACTCTTCTTTCTTCTGCTAAAGTTGCAGCGTAAAAACCGTCGCGGGGAATATTTTCTCCTTCCTTCTGAATTCTTTGAGCAATAAAATCAACACAATGGTGGTTGGTTAACAATAACCCGTCTTCGGAAATAAATCCGGAAGAACAACCGCCGCCAAATCTTAATGTTGAAAGACGTGCAAGATCAAGCCATTCCTGTGTTGGTCTAAATCCGTATGTTTCATAAAAATAATCAACCGGCGCATGTTCAAAAGTCCACATCTTACCGATGTCGAACTTTTGAGCTTTTACAGTATCCGGATTAAATTTCTGTTGAGCAAAGTAAGATTGAGATACAAATAAAAACAGAATGAATAATTGAATCGAGTTTCTTATAGGTGTGTTCATATGAACCCCCGATTGTTGATGGGAATTAATTAACTAAAGTAAAAATAAATCAGACGGGATTAAATTTCTAATCAAGTTGAGATGAATCAAATATCAAACAGATCAATTAGGAATAGGATTTGCCTTAGATCATAATTTCGGGATAAATGAACGGTTGAATTCTTCGTTCATCCTCAATTGATCCGGTACAGTGGTGGCATTTTTTTACATTAAAAATAACCGGCTCTTCTCCATCATCACTTGGAAAGAGATTTATTACTGTCTCGCAATTGCCGCATTGAATTACATGATGTGTCTTTAACTTATGTCTGCATAACGGACAAAGATAATTTGCCTCAACAAACTCAGTAATAGCTTCACAAAGGAAAATATTACGGCATTTATAATTACTGCATTGGACAAATTTAGACGGATTGGTAGAACAGGTTTCTATAATTTATCTCCTCTAAAAAAAGCGATTCAAAAATAATTTAGCGAAACAACTAATTCTATGGAAAAATTAATCCGCTATTTTTTATAGCTGCTTTTTAATCCTTCCACAATCCTCTTATTTAATGAATAGAATAACACGGCGTTAATAATAATTGTTGTCTGCGAAATTCACAAGACTCCTTTTAAGAAAAAATCTGTATTTTTGATCAGTCAATTACGGAGTTAGTATGGATAGAATACCTTCATTCAAGGCATATGATATAAGAGGGAAAGTGCCGTCGGACTTAAATTCCGAATTGGTATATAAAGTTGGGAAAGTTCTTGCAGAATATTTGAATTGCAAAACGGTAGTAATTGGAAGGGATGTAAGAGAATCTTCTCCTGAATTATCCAAGGCACTTGCAAACGGAATTACGGATTGCGGCAGTGATGTTTTCGATTTAGGATTATGCGGTACTGAAATGATCTACTTTGGAACCCAGTTTCTTGGTTCAGACGCCGGGGTAATGATAACTGCAAGTCATAATCCGCCTGAATACAACGGATTGAAATTCGTTAAGAAAGGATCCGTTCCGCTTGGTTATGACTCTGGGTTAAATGAAATAGAGAGTTTGATACTAAAAAATAAAACTCCCTCCAATGCACACGTTAAAGGAAGAGTAATACCGACTGATCTAATGAACGAGTTCATAAAAAATCTTAGTAAGTTTTATGATGCAAGTAAAATAAAACCATACAAAGTAGTTGTTAATGCTGGTAATGGATGTGTTGGTCCTGCATTGGATCAGCTTGAAAAAAATCTTCCAATAGAAATGATAAAGCTTTTTCACGAGCCAGATTCAAAATTTCCGAACGGTGTTCCAAATCCACTTCTTCCAGAAAACAGAAAACCTACAATTGATGCATTAAAAGAACACAAAGCAGATCTTGGCGTTGCATGGGATGGTGATTACGACAGGTGCTTCTTTTTTGATGAACAAGGAAATTTTATTGAGGGTTACTACATAGTTGGTTTACTTGCAAAATCGATTTTGAAACATAACAGGGGCGAAAGAATTGTTCACGACCCGCGCCTTACGTGGAATACTATCGAAATAGTAGAAAAATCCGGTGGAAAAACCGTAGTCTCCAAAAGCGGTCATGCTTTCATAAAACAGAAAATGAGGGAAGTTAATTCGATCTATGGCGGAGAAATGTCTGCACATCATTATTTTCGCGATAATTGTTTTTCGGACAGCGGATTAATTCCTTTTTTGCTTGTTCTTCAATTAATGTCAGAAGAAAATGCGAAACTTTCGGAATTAGTAGGCAAAATGGTTAAGGCATATCCATGTTCAGGGGAAATTAATTCAACTGTTAGCAATGGTGAAGAGAAAATTAAAGTGATAAAAGAGAAATATAAAGATGGAATTATAGATGAACTGGATGGATTAAGCGTAGAATTCACCGAATGGCGTTTTAATATACGCATGAGTAATACCGAACCGTTGATTAGATTAAACGTTGAATCCAGACAAGATGAAAATTTGATGCGCAAAAAAACAGAAGAGTTATTGAAATTGATTAGGAATTAACCGAATTTCTGATTGGATTTTATGAAAACCGGATGGTTAATTAATCGTCTAACAATGCGTAAATAAATTTTAATTAAGGAGATAAATTATGGCAGAAAAAGACACTACAATAGATGTTGAAAAATTACTTAAGAACAAATTGAAATCTGTAAGCATTGGAACACTAGAGTCTTCCATCGCAAAGGTTATAAGTGATTTGGTGGGAGAAGATTATAAGTGCACTATTGGCGAAGTAAAATATACGCTATTCAGCGGTGCAGATTTTCACGTTAAAGTAGAACTTTCCTACAACCCCGAGAAGTAATTATATTAGATATAGAGATCGCTGCAAGCGGTCTCTATCTCATTAACATATTTTTCAATTCCTCAATAACTCTGTCAATTTCTTCAATTGTATTATAAAAATGTGGTGAAAATCTTATCATTCCTTCCCTAACAGCTCCATAGATTTTTTTACTCTCAAGACAAGCAAAAATCTCCTTTGCTTTTTCGTGCTTAAATGTAACTATACCGGCTTTGTTCTTTTCATCAACGCTTTTTAATAATGGATCAATACCTATTTCTAACAACTTGGAAATAAAATAATTTGTATTCTCTTTTATTCTCGCTTCACAATCCACAATACCGCCTGGGGAAAAGTTCTCAAATCTAAATTTATCAAAAATATCAAGTGAGGCATCTAACATAGCTACACCTAATGCATTTACTGTTCCAGTCTGAAAACGTTCGGCAGAGTTTTTTAGTGTTAAGTCGTACTGAAGTAAATTCCATGCATTTTCTACAGATGCCCAGCCAACATGTTTTTGAATTATTCTGTATTGAAGTTCTTCTGTTATGTAAAGGTAAGACAATCCCTCTGTAGCCATAAGCCACTTTTGAGTTCCGCCGCAAAGGAAATCAATTTTCGATTTAACAACATCAATCTGAACAACACCCGTTGCTTGAATTGCATCAACGCAAAATATTATATTATTTTTCTTGCATAACTCTCCTATTGAATATAGTTCCGCTCTATATCCAGAAAGGAACTGAACTGCACTTATAGAAACCAATCGTGTTTTTGGTGTAATTACTTTTTCTATCTCTTCATAATCAACTATTCCGTTTACTGATTTAATGATATCTACTTCCACTCCATACTCTCTTAAATTGAGAAATGGATAAACATTGGAAGGAAATTCAATATCATTAATTACTATTCTGTCTCCTTGCTTCCACTTCAGTCCCTGAGCTAAAATGTTCAACCCGTTAGACACATTATCAATCCATGCAATTCTATCTGGTGACGCACCAATTAATTTGCATAGTTTATTTTTTGCTGATGAACTCCAGCTCAAAAAAGATTTATAATTTTCAATAGCTTCTCCGCTCCTTTGTTTTGAATACTCATCAATTCTATTCAGTACCAAAGCCGACCATGGTCCAAGAGCTGCGTGGTTAAAATAGATTTGACCAGTTTTAATATGCGGGAAAAGCGATCTTGCCTCAACTGTTCTCATTTTTATCTACCAGTACTAAATTTTTAACGATTACCTTCGATAATATAGTTAGAAACCAAACATTATATGAACAAGATATTCGAAATAGCATCTTCATTTTATGGAGTTTTGATACCGAAGAAAGTTCAGAAATCTTTTGTTAATCTAGTTGTAGATTATCTTAATGAGAGATATTCAATTGAAACAGCAATCGGTATGGCATTAAGAAAGCTCCACTTAAATTAGAACTTTGCTTGCATGCAATAGAGCCGGGACTGGGTTAACCCCCTCCAGTTCCGGCAACCCCGAGTGCTTATGTGAGCAAGTTCTTTATTTTAAAATTTCCTGCCGATATATATCAATCAAATCTGGATTTGCCCGTTTAACTTCCATTTTCTTTTGATAAAAATAATCTGTTTTATCCGTGAGCAAAATCCACTCTTTCAATGAAGGCAATTTATTACCTTCAAGGTTGAGAAGCAAAGTATGTAAA
>DYHC01000058.1 GCA_020724325.1 Melioribacter roseus | reverse complement strand
GCCGGCGAAATTGAAATTGGTGCCAACGGTTTATTGTGCATTCCATTTGGCAATGGAGCTGAGAGAGTTTTAAGCAACAGAGATGTTCAATGTCAATTTTTTGGAATAAATTTTAACGTTCACAACATTGCTCATCTTGTAAGAGCTGCTCAAGAAGGAATTGCATTTTCATTCAGGTATGGTCTCGACGTTATGAAAAGTATTGGGATGAAGATTAACGTTGTTAAAGCCGGAAATACAAATTTATTCCAAAGCAGAATATTTCAGGAAGTATTTGTGAATACATGTAATGTTAGTCTGGAACTTTACAACACCGATGGTTCACAAGGTGCTGCCAGAGGTGCGGGTATTGGTATCGGTTATTATACGTCTGAAGAAAAAGCATTTGAAGGATTGAAAATGATTAATAAAATTTATCCTTCAGAAAATCTGGTGAAGAAATATCAAAATTATTACAACCGATGGAAAGATAAATTAGATTTTATACTAAACCAATAGTGAATAATTAGTTAGCACGGGTTTTATCCCAAAATGATAGAAAATTGGCTGATTTATTTAGAATTCGTTAACAACCGCAGTCAAAACATTTAGCAGTTTTTCTATTACCATTGATTCGATTTTCATTGACAATTTGAATAATAATTTATAATATTGAATCGGTTCAAAGAAGATTGAACTGTTAATATGAATATCAAACGGTTTTATAATAATGTTATTATACATAGAATGATTATTAATACGCACATCATAATTATTTAATTGGGTGAACATGCTTAATAAATTTTTTCCGCAAATCACTCAGACTATTCCCTTCGAAGGTAAGGAATCTAAGAATCCTCTAGCATTTAAGTATTACAACAAAAATCAAAAAGTCGGTAACAAAACAATGGCAGAATATCTTCGCTTCTCCGTTGCATACTGGCATACTATGATGGGAACTGGCTCTGATATTTTTGGTGGTCCAAGTTTTAAAAGGGAATGGCATTCTTCCTTAAACTTAATTGAGAAAGCAAAATTTACTCTCGATGCTGCATTCGAGTTATTTCAAAAATTAGGAATCGATTTCTATTGTTTTCATGATAGAGATATTGCACCCGAAGGTGAAAGCTTTGCACAATCATGTAAAAATCTTGAAATAATAGTTGAGCATGCAAAGACTTTACAAAAGGAAACAGGGATTAAATTATTATGGGGTACTGCTAATCTTTTTAGCAATCCAATTTATTCTCAAGGTGCTGCAACAAGCCCCAACGCTCATGTTATGGCATTAGCTTCGGCTCAGGTTAAAAATGCAATTGATGCAACAAAAGAACTTGACGGCGAGAATTATGTTTTTTGGGGCGGAAGAGAAGGCTATGAAACTTTGCTTAATACAAACATCAAAAAAGAACAGGAACAATTGGCCAGATTTCTTCACATGGCAGTTGATTACAAAAAGAAAATTGGTTTCGATGGTCAATTCTTAATTGAACCTAAACCGGCAGAACCGATGAAACATCAGTACGATTCCGATGCAGCTGCTACACTCTACTTTTTAAAAGAATATGAGTTACTAGACCATTTCAAACTTAACATTGAAGCCAACCATGCAACATTAGCAGGAAGTTCTTTTGAACACGAACTTGCTGTTGCATCTGCTGCCGGAAAGCTTGGAAGTGTTGATGCTAACCGGGGCGATCTACTATTAGGATGGGATACTGATCAATTCCCTACAAACATCTATGATACAACAATGGCTATGTTAATAATTCTAAACCAGAATGGATTGGGAAAGGGCGGATTGAATTTCGACGCTAAGTTACGCCGCAGTTCTACTGATCCTATTGATCTTTTCTATGCTCATATTGGCGGAATGGATGCGTTTGCCAAAGGATTATTAATTGCTCACAAAATAATTGAAGATAAAGTACTAAGTAATTTTATTGAAGAAAGGTACAAAAGTTATAACAATGGAATTGGTTCTAAGATTATGACTGGCGAGGTTGACTTTGAAGACCTCGATAAATGGATTCGTGAAAATGATAAACCGCTGCTTAAAAGCGGTCGGCAGGAAATGTTAGAGAATATTATTAATTCATATATCCTATAAATATTTTTCCGGAACAAACATATGGCTGAGATATTAACAACAGCTAAAGAATTAGATCAGCAAGAAAGGATGATCTATAAAAAACCCGCTTACTCAATTGAAGACCGCGTAGAAGATTTATTGAGCAGAATGACCCTCGAAGAAAAAGTGGCGCAGATGCTTTGTATTTGGGGACAGAAAAAAACCCTCCTCTTTGATGAGGAAGGAAATTTTTTACCCGATAATCTTAAGTCATATCTAAAAGATGGTATTGGTCAGATCGGAAGATTAAGTGATACCGGCAACGGATTGCATCCTAAAGAAATGGCAGATATGGCAAATGAACTTCAAAGATTTTTTGTTAAGAATACACGGCTTGGAATACCGGTCATATTTCACGAAGAATGTCTGCACGGATTAGCCGGAAAAGAAGCTACAAGCTATCCGCAGCCAATTGGTTTAGCATCAACTTTCAATACCGAATTAGTTGAAAAAATTTACTCTGCAATTGCTGAAGACGCCCGGATGCGGGGCGCACATCAGGCATTAACACCTGTTGTTGATGTTGCCAGAGAACCAAGATGGGGAAGAGTAGAGGAAACATTTGGCGAAGACCCTTACCTGGTTGCTCAAATGGGTATTGCTGCTGTCAAAGGATTACAAGGTGATGGTAGTTTTAAGAATAAGAAAAATGTTATTGCAACTCTTAAACATCTTGCTGCTCACGGTCAGCCGGAATCCGGTACTAACTGCGCTCCGGGCAATTTTTCGGAGCGGATTTTAAGAGATGTTTTCCTTTATCCGTTCAAAGAAGCTATTAAAAAGGGAAAAGCTATAAGTGTTATGCCTTCTTACAATGAAATTGACGGCGTCCCTTCCCATGCCAACAAATGGCTTCTGAAAGATGTTTTAAGAAATGAATGGGGTTTTGAAGGCTATACAGTTTCTGATTACTATGCTATTACTGAATTAAATAAGAAAGACGATTCCCAAAGTCATTACATCGCCCGCGATAAAAAAGAAGCTGCTTTTCTAGCAGTGAGTGCCGGTGTAAATGTTGAACTGCCCGATATCGATTGCTATCCAAATATAGTTCAACTCGTTCAGGAAGGAATAATTAATGAAAGCGAAATAGATAGTTTAGTTGCCCCGCTTCTCTACTACAAATTTTTACTCGGCTTATTTGAAAATCCTTATGTAAATACCTCTGATATAAAAAATGAAATTAAACTCGAAAAAGATAGAGAACTTGCACTTCAATCTGCTCTCGAAACTATAACGCTGCTTAAGAACGAAAATAATTTACTTCCATTTTCCTTAAAGAAAAAAAGTACAATTGCTGTTATTGGTCCTAATGCCGATAGAGTTCTTTTGGGCGGATACAGCGGTCAACCGGAATATTATACTACAGTTTTACAAGGAATAAAAAAGAAAGCCGGAAAGAACATAAATATTCTTTATAGTGAGGGCTGCAAAATAACAATTGGCGGCTCCTGGAACGAAGATTTAGTTACGCTTCCAGATCCAAAGCTAAATAAAAAATTGATAAAAGAAGCTGTAGCAATAGCAAAAAAAGCAGATAAAATTATTTTAGTTCTTGGTGGTAATGAACAAATTTCGAGAGAAGCTTGGAGTAAAACTCATTTAGGCGACAGAGCAAGTTTAGAATTATTCGGGCAGCAGTTAGACCTCGTAAAGGAAATGATAAAGTTAGATAAACCGGTTGTTGTAATGCTGTTTAACGGGCGCCCTAACTCATGTCAATTTATTAGTGAAAATGTTCCGGCAATTCTTGAATGCTGGTACCTGGGGCAGGAAACAGGTAATGCAGTTGCAGATGTTATTTTTGGAAACCATAACCCTTCGGGCAAGCTTCCTATATCCATTCCTCGTTCAGTTGGACATTTACCCTGTTTTTATAATTATAAGCCGTCTGCTAGAAGAGGTTATCTATTTGATGATATTACTCCGCTCTATCCGTTCGGATTTGGTTTAAGCTACACTAAGTTTAGTATTAACAACGTTCAATTGGAAAAACAAATTATCGATATTGATGAATCCACAAAAGTTATTTTCGAAATAAAGAACATTGGGAAACGAAGTGGAACCGAAGTGGTTCAAATGTATATACGCGATTTGGTTAGTTCTGTAACAAGACCGGTTAAAGAATTGAAAGGTTTTAAGAAGGTTTATCTAGACCCGGGTGAGTCAAAAATTATTGAGATTCCAATTTTACCGGAACATCTGGCATTTACTAATATCGACAAAGAATTTACTGTAGAACCTGGAGAATTTGAGATTATGATAGGTTCGTCTTCAAGAGATGAAGACCTGGTTAAAGTTATTCTTACTGTTGTTATTTAGAAAGGAAAAATATTCAGAAAATTTATTTACCGTACCGAGAACAATAAAAATAAAATAGATTTATTCTAACAAAACAATTAATAATCTCGGGAGTTTGTAGTGCAGAACTCAACAGAAAAGCTGTCCATTAAAGAAAAAATCGGTTACAGTCTTGGCGATACTGCATCGAATCTTTTCTTCCAAACCTTCATGTTATTTCTCCTCTATTTTTATACGGATGTATTCGGGCTTCCCGCAGCCACGGTTGGAACATTATTCTTAATTACACGTATCTGGGACGCTTTTAATGATCCTATAATGGGAACAATTGCAGATAGAACCAACACACGATGGGGAAAATTCCGTCCTTACATTTTACTCTTTGCCCTTCCATTTGGTGTTATGGGCGTACTTACTTTTACAACGCCGGATTTTGATGCAACAGGTAAACTTATCTATGCATTTATTACATACAACTTATTGATGATGATGTACACGGCAGTTAACGTTCCTTATTCAGCATTAATGGGCGTTATAACATCTAATTCTATGGAGAGAACCGAACTATCTACATTCAGATTTGGCGGTATAATTGTTCAGGCATCTACAATATCCCTTGTAAAATATTTTGGAAATGGAAACGAAGCTGTTGGCTGGCAATGGGCAATGGGTACTTTAGCCGGGTTAGCATTTATACTCTTCTTTATTACATTCATAACAACAAAAGAGCGTGTCCAGCCTCCAAAAGAACAAAAGAATTACTTACGAACAGACTTAAAAGATTTATTTAGCAACAAACCATGGCTCTTAATTGCCGGGGCTACAATTTTTCAATTACTTCTTATTGTTATTCGCAATTCTTCTATAATGTATTACTTCAAATACTATGTACAGGATCAACAGTTAAATTTATTCGGGTATTCAATAAATCTCTCATTCGAAGTATTAGCATCTTCGTTTATGCTTTCTGGAACCATTGTTACAATACTTGGTGCAATTCTAACAAAGTGGTTTTCGAAGAAGTTCGATAAAAAAAATACTTATGCCGGTTTTCTTACACTTAGTGCTCTTATAAGTATTTTCTTCTATTTCCTTAAACCAGAAAATGTAATACTTATTTATTTATTGAATATCATTTTCTCTTTTTCATTTGGCCCGGTTTCAGTTCTTCAATGGGCTATGTATACAGATGCTGCCGATTACTCAGAATGGAAAAATAAGAGACGAGCTACGGGACTAATAATGGCGGCTTCACTTTTTGCATTAAAAGTTGGTTTGACACTTGGCGGCGCAATTGTCGGCTGGTCGTTAGCGCTGTTTGGTTTTGTTGCTAATCAAGCTCAATCATCAGAAACATTAAACGGTATAGTAATGCTGATGAGTATTTTTCCAGCAGTATTCGGATTTATTGGCGGCGGTTTGATGTGGTTCTATCCTCTTACAAATAAAATGATGGTTAAAATAGAAGATGATTTAATTGTAAGACGGAATGAGCAGACAGTTTAAAATTATCAAGAGTTTTTTATAAGCAGCAAACAATTTTATAGAGTTTTTTATTAATTAGGGAGAAATGATATGAGAAGAGTAGTTTACAAAAATGTAATTACTATTATTGTATTACTAACATTAACATTATCCAATTCTTTGTATGCACAATCCGGCTCATTTAAAGGAAGAGTATTTGATAAAGAATCCAGAGAAGTGCTTATAGGCGCTAATGTAGTTATTCAAGGATCAAATACTGGTGCAGCAACAGATCTGGATGGCAATTTTGTTATACGAAACATTCCTGTGGGAAAGCACATTGTTCGTATTTCTTACATCGGCTACAATTCGATTAATGTAGATATTGATATTATTGCCAACAGAACGCTTGAACAGAATTTTTCGCTCCAACCGGAAACTATTGAAGGGCAAGCGGTAATTATAACTGCACAAGCACAGGGACAGGTTTCAGCAATTCAGCAGCAGCTTACCTCAAATAAAATTGCAAACGTAGTATCGGAAGCAAGAATTCAGGAATTACCGGATTTTAATGCTGCCCAGGCAATTTCGAGACTTCCTGGAATATCAACCTTAGAGAGTTCCGGCGAGGCAAATAAAATTGTTATTAGAGGTTTGGCTCCGCAATTTAATCAGGTTGCTGTAGGAGGTATTTCACTTGCATCAACTGGCAGTACACAAATTGGCGCTGCTTCTCAAGGAGGCACTGCCGGCAGAATTAATAATGACAGAAGCGTTGACCTCTCTATGATTTCACCGTATATGATAAAAATGATTTCTGTTTATAAATCACTTACACCGGATCTAAATGCAAATGCACTTGGCGGAGTTGTAAACATGGCATTACGAGAAGCTCCATCCGGATTAAGAAGCGATCTGCTATACCAATCCGGTTATACAAACAAGAGTGATACATATGGAAATTATCGCGTGGTTTTATCAACAAGCAACCGGTTTTTTGATGATGTATTTGGTATTTATTTATTAGGAAATATTGAGAAATACGACAGAGATGCAGATAACATGAGCGCTAGTTACAGCACTGGGCTATTGGATAAAGATCCTCAAACCGGATTTAATAAAGTACAGGTAAATAGTGTAACTCTGAACAGACACATTGAAACCAGAAAGCGGTATGGCGCTAATTTAATTTTGGATTATAAATTCTCAACCGGCGTAATTCGTTCTCTAAATATGTTTAGCAGACTTAACTCAATCTATCAAGATTATAACACTATCTTAGGTTACAAGGATAAGAATATTGATTTCAGATATAGAGAAGGTGATGGAATAACCGATGTTGGAATGAATACATTAGAAATGGATAATGATTTTGGGTTCATGTCAATGGAACTTAAAGCCGCATATACATATTCACAAAATTCATTACCCGAATCACCCTATTATCAATTTCGTCAAACTGGCGGTGTTTATCCAGGCACCGTACCTTATGATACTGTTCCAGAAGATTTGGTATCGCAGGTAAATTATTTCGGCCCTTCGAAATTGTATCTATCATCAATCAGCTTATTCAGTACTTTATATAAAGAGAGCGGGCAATCGTTAAAAGGAGATTTTAAAATTCCGTTTAATTTACCAGATATAACTGCTGGATATATAAAATTTGGCGGAAGCTACAGAAAAAACATTCATAAAAATGATCAAAGTACTCCTTATGCAGGAATTGATAGAGGATCTGCCTTTGCCAGAAGGATGATGGATGGAATTATTGCAAATTTTCCATCGTTAGTTTATGATCCTTTAGTTGGGAGATTTGCTGGAACAAATTTTACTTCCACTAATAAAGATTTATTCAAACCATTTTTAGATAATCGTTTCGGAAGTATTTTTTGGATAGCTGACCCCGGTGTATTAAATGGCGTAACAAATTATATAAAGAACGAAGAATCATTTAATGCTATCTACACAGATGCTATTAATCCGGGCGGTTGGTACAACTCACTCTTTCAACAATTACCTAACGATTATGAATATACCGAATTCTATTCTGCTTTTTACATGATGGCTGAATTAAATATCGGACAAAATTTAATGGTAGTTGGCGGTGTTCGTTACGAAGATATTAATTCAAGATTTTTTGCATACAACTTATTAGATGGACGAGATGCAAGAAGCCAAACATACCAAGAGGTTGTAGTTCATCCTAAGAATAGCTTTTGGCTTCCAATGGTTCAAGCAAAATATAATCTGTTTAAGTGGATGGATATTCGATATGCCTATACTCAAACTTTAGCTCGTCCTGATTATCATCAACTATCACCGCATTTTTCTATGAGTTATGACAGAGGCAATGTTTGGTCGGGTAATCCGGATCTCAAGCCGGCTAAATCCCAAAATCATGATTTAATGTTTACGTTTTATAGTAATCATTTAGGTTTATTCTCAATAGGCGGATTCTATAAAGAGATTGAAAACTTTGCTTACTCTACTCAATATAAACTAAGAGCTTATCCGCTCCCCGGCTTCAAATCTATTTCCGATTTTGCTTATATGGGTAATCCGCCAAGAGATGGTGCCACTCTTTACACGTTTATAAATAATCAAAAGTTAGCTTTTGTTAAGGGTGTTGAATTTGATTTTCAAACCAGGTTCTGGTACTTACCTTTTCCACTTGATGGTTTACTTATCGGATTAAATTACACTCATATTTCTTCGAGTACTAGTTACCCGTTTAGAGATGAAATTACTTATGGAATTCCCGGAAGACCTGGATATAGAGTAGTTCAAATTGATAGTACGAGATCTGGAAGATTGCTTTATCAACCAAATGATATTGCGAACCTCTTTATTGGTTACGATTACTCAGGATTTTCTGCGAAAGTCTCCTTTGTATTTCAGGGTAATTCCGTTAGCTATATTGGCAGCTTCCCGGAACAAGATGGCTACACAATAGATTATTACCGAATTGATGTTGCGGTTAGACAGATGCTTCCATGGTATGGACTGCAGCTTTTCCTTGATGTAAATAACTTAAATAATAGAAGGAATATGTCTGCTCAAACTACAATTAATGGGTTTACAAATCAGAAACATTATGGTTTAACTCTTAATCTTGGTGTACGTTTATCTCATTCGTTCTTATAAAAATTGATAACTCAGGTGTTTTTATTCATTGAGGCATCTGAAAAATTAGGAAGTGTCATTTCGAATCCCGCGAAGCGGGATGAGAAGTGTTATTTCGAGGGAGCCCGACAAGTCGGGAGACCGAGAAATGTTATTTCGATCCCGATGTTTTTAAT
>DYHC01000057.1 GCA_020724325.1 Melioribacter roseus | reverse complement strand
AAGGTTGTTGATTCTTCAGTCATACCGACTGCGTCGGTATTCCTTCAGAATGACAATGTAGAAATCGTCCTGTCATTCTGAGCCGAACGAAGTGAGGTGAAGAATCTGGTCGTAGTTCCTCAGTCACTTCGTTCCTTCGGAATAACATTTCTCGGTCACTTCGTTCCCTCGAAATAACATTTCTGAATTTTTCACAAGTATAAATTATAAATTCTTTATTAGATGATATAATCTATACTTAACTAAATGCCAACAGTCTCTCTTAAACAATCTTTATTAAAGAGGCAAATCAATTACGTTTTTCAAAAACCAGCTTACCTCTTCCGGGATATCTAACAACTACTGTATCATCTGCATCATATTTATTCATCAAAAGTTCTGCTGAAAGAGGATTAATCAAATACTTTTGAATTGTTCTTTTTAGAGGACGGGCTCCATAGGTAACGTTGTAACCAAGTTCTAATAAAAAGTCCTTTACGCCCTCTTCTATTTCAAGCAGCAATCCTTTTTCAGCAAGCATCTTTCCAACATGTTTTAACTGAAGTTCGATAATTTTTTCTATTTCGCTTTTTAGCAATGGTTTAAAAAGTACAATTTCATCAATTCTATTTAAGAACTCGGGTCTTATAGTTTTCTTTAGCAGTTCGGTTAAAGAGACTCGCAGTTCTCCCATTACATTTTCAAAATTGTTCTCATCAATTGCCAGCAGCTTTTCTTGTATAAGGTGCGAACCTAGGTTTGAAGTCATAATTATTATAGTGTTTTTGAAATCGACGGTCCTTCCCTGGTTATCTGTTAATCTTCCGTCGTCAAGAACTTGAAGCAGAATATTAAAAATATCCGGATGAGCTTTTTCAATTTCGTCTAATAATACAACTGAATAAGGGCGGCGTCTAACCGCTTCTGTTAACTGACCGCCTTCATCATATCCTACATATCCTGGCGGAGCTCCAATAAGACGTGATACAGAAAATTTTTCCATGTACTCGCTCATATCAATTCTTATCATTGCGTGTTCATCGTTGAATAAAAACTCAGCGAGTGCTCTTGCAAGTTCAGTTTTTCCCACTCCGGTAGTTCCGATAAAAATAAATGAACCGATGGGACGATTTGAATCCTGCAATCCGGCGCGTGCTCTTCTAATTGAGTTTGATACAGCCGCCACAGCGTCTTCCTGACCAACAATTCGTTTATGCAGTTCCTCTTCTAATCTTAATAATTTACTTCTTTCGCTTTCGAGCATTCTGCTTACCGGTATTCCTGTCCACTTAGCTACAACCTCTGCAACGTCTTCTGCATCAACTTCTTCTTTAAGCATCTTGTTGCTTTTTTGAATAGCGGATAGTTCCCCGGTTTCTCTTTTAAGATTTCTCTCAAGTTCATTTATCAATCCATATCTAATTTCAGCAACCTTGCCAAAATTACCTTCTCTTTCATATCGGTCAGCTTCCGTTTTTGCTTTTTCAATTTCACTTTTCATCGAACGAATTTTCTGGATTTTTTCTTTTTCCAATAACCAATGACTTTTTAAACGAGTACGTTCCTCCTGAAATTCTTCCAGTTCTTTTAGTAAGTCTTCTAAGCGTAAAGTTGATTCAGAATCCTTCTCGCGTTTTAACGCTTCCCGTTCAATCTCAAGCTGTTTAACTTTTCGTTCAATCGCATCGAGCTCTTCGGGCATTGAATCAATTTCTATTCTCAATTTGGAAGCTGATTCGTCAATAAGGTCAATTGCTTTATCAGGCAGAAAACGATCAGTAATATATCTGTTCGAAAGTTGAACAGCTGCAACAATTGCTCCGTCTGTAATTCTAACACCGTGATGAATTTCGTAGCGTTCTTTCAATCCTCTCAAAATTGAAATTGAATCATCTTCATTTGGCTCGTTTACCAGAACGGGTTGAAATCTTCTTTCAAGAGCTGCATCCTTTTCAATATACTTTCGATATTCATCCAGCGTTGTTGCTCCAATAGCATGTAATTCCCCTCTTGCAAGAGCCGGTTTTAATATATTAGCAGCATCCATTGCGCCTTCGGTTTTTCCGGCGCCAACAAGAAGATGAAGCTCATCTATAAATAATATTATTTCTCCTTCTGATTGCTGAACCTCCCTAACAACAGCTTTAACTCTTTCCTCAAATTGACCACGGAACTGAGTTCCGGCAACAAGTGCCCCCATATCAAGCGCAACAATTTTTTTTGTAGTTAATGTTTCTGGAATATCGCCGGTAACAATTCGATGTGCTATTCCTTCTGCAATAGCTGTTTTGCCAACACCAGGTTCACCTATTAAAACCGGATTGTTCTTTGTTCTTCTTGATAGAACTTGTAATACGCGTCTAATTTCTTCGTCGCGCCCTATTACAGGATCAAGTTTATTTAAACGGGCAAGTTCATTTAAGTCCCTGCCATATTTTTTTAATGCTTGATAAGTATCCTCAGGATTTTGAGATGTAACTCTCTGAGTTCCGCGAATCTCTTTTAACGCAGCAAGTATTACATTTTTGTAAATACCATTTTCATTCAGCAGTTTGCCGGCAGATGTTTTATCTTCACTTAACGCTAATAGAATATGCTCGTTAGAAACATAGTCGTCTTTTAAGTTTTTGGTTTCTTCTGCTGCACCATCCAAAATTTTTGCAGTGTTAAGCGATAATTGTTGATTGCCAATTCCTGCGCCTGTAACTTTTGGAAGCCTCTCAAGAAGTTCTCCGATTCGTATTTTTAGTTGATTAATATTGCTTCCGGCTTTTTGAATAATAGAATAAGCAACGTTCAATTCGTCCTGTAAAAATGCTGCAAGTAAATGTTCCGGCTCAACAATTTGATTGTTATAGTTCTGTGCAATTTCAATTGCATTCTGAATAGTTTCTTGTGCTTTGACCGTAAATTTATTGAAGTTATATGCCATAATTTTTCACCGAATAATTTGTGTTATTAAATTAGCACTCATACAAAAAATTTTCATTAAAAGTTTCGTTGTTCGGTATAAACTGCTATTAAGCAAATTGTTTGTTAATAATGTATATTATAAGAAAGTTATGAAACAAATACCAACAAACATACAGCATCTTTTTTGGGATGTTAACCTTGAGACATTTGAGCCGCATGAATTCCCTGAATATACTATCAATCGTGTTCTCGAGTTCGGGAATGAGATGGCTGTTGCATGGATTAAAGAGCTATTTCCAATATCAGAGATACAACATGTAATAAAATCTGACAAACGACTTTCTCCCAAGTCAGCACATTTTTGGGCTCTCTTATTTGAAGTACCTTTGAATGAAATAGCAGCTTTGAAACGGGAATGAAGGTGTAATTATATGGATATTGAAAATGTTACGTGGCATAAAGAAATTCTTCCCAAGTCTTCCGAATCTGTTTTGAATGATCTTGATAGCGTAATATCACTCTCTCAGTTTTATCTTGCTGGTGGAACGGGATTGGCACTTAAATATGGACATTGTTTTTCCCGGGATTTTGATTTCTTTAGTACCAAGTTATTCGATGAGGAGTTGTTGTTGCAAAAAATGCAAGGACTAAAAAATTTAACGATTGTTTCAAAAAGTACAACCACGCTCCATATTGTGCTAAACAAAATAAATGTGAGTTTTCTGGGGTACATATATCCGCTTCTTTTCCCAAAAATGGAATACCGGACTAAAGCCGGCGTTATTATAGAAGTTGCAGACGAAAGAGATATTGCCTGTATGAAGATCAGCGCAATTAGTGGAAGAGGAACAAGGAGGGATTTCATAGATTTATATATGGTTGCCCGGCTCTATGGATTGAGGGAACTCTTTGAGTTATTTCAACAAAAATTTTCACATACTCCTTATAACAATGTTCACGTGCTCAAATCCCTTGTCTATTTTGATGATGCCGAACGGGAACCACTACCTGATATGCGGCTCCCTCTTTCCTGGGAAACGGTAAAACAATTCCTTACAGTTGAAGTTCCGAGGTTACTATAATTAGACCTTTATAATTATACAAAAATTGAAGCTATATGGCATTTTTTAATTGAGTGATATTAACAGCATTTCTTACTCACCAGCTAAAGTGAGGTTAATGTGCTGTTACACAACACATTAAGATATTTGGGTTCAGAACCTTTTGGAATCAGAATCTTTCTTCAGAAATAATTTTGCCATCTTCTTTAAACTTGAGAATAAGGAGAGGAATAATTTTTTCGCGTTTTATAATGCCGCTTTGCTTGAAGCTAATATCATCACCGGCGGGGTTTTTTGATCCTCCCAAAAATAAATTAACTTTATCTGCAACATTTAGCAGCGCATAGAGAACAGTAACGGGACTGTTTTTTTCAAGATTCTCAATTCTTTCCCCCCAAATATTATAAAGTTGATTAAGTGTTACGGCTCCTTCTGTTACTAAATCAATTCCATCTATTTCATAATTTGGAGGTGCAATAGAAGAGTTAAAAGAAGGATCTATTTTTAGTTCTTTATTTAATACTCTGGCAACAATTTTTGCTGTTGATGCGCCGCAAACAATCTTTAATCCTTCGTTAGATAAAAAAGAATTAACAATTTCTTCATCCCGGTCTGAATCAATTGGCGGACCGGTTAATAGATTTACAATACTTCCTCTTCTGCCATGAATAAGTGAAACAGTTAAATCATCTTCCCATCTTTGTTTCCACAATTTCTTTGCTTGATTAATCAAAAGCTGCGGAAGTTCCTTAATATCAGCCCCTTTGCGAAGTTCATTGTTTACAAACTTGTTTACGTTCTCTATTCCCCAGCCATTTTGTAACCCTTTACCAAGCCCGGCTTGTGTAATACCGTCGCTCATAAGGATAATACCCTCACCTTTATCGAGCGTGCAGCTTGCCTCTCCAATTACACCAAAATAAAAACTCTGCGTAACACTTTTGAGATGGGTTGAGTATCGCTTTGCAACAAACAGTGCTTCGGGCATTTCATAATTAAGAATAACAGCAACACCATCGCTTAGAACACGTGCAACAGTAAAGAATGCGCAAGGCATATCTTTTTTTCTCGCATCTTCCATTGTACGCGCAACATTTGTAAAAGCTTGTCTTAGTGTAAAACCGTTTCGTAGAAGTTCTTTTAGTCTGGCTACACACATGTTGGCGGTAATGTTAGCTTTTATACCGCTGCCAACACCATCGCAAAGTATATGAATTGTAGCAGATTTATCGCGTTCGGTTAAAACAACATCGCCGCAAGGTTTTTCGGGGCGTTTGGAAGTCTGCTTGGTTATTACTTCGTAGTATAAGTATCCCATAAGCCGTTTTTGTTTCTTCCAATGTTTTTTACTTTTTCATCTTGTGTAAGCTTTATAAGATTTTCTACAAGCTCTTCAACTTTAGCAGTATTTCCGCCCAATAGTTTAGCAAGCTGCTGTGCCATTTCTACTTGATGCTCAAGCAATTCCTGCGCTTGCAAAATGGTTCTTTCGCGTAGGTAATCTAATTTTTCTTCATCGGAAAGATTTTTTGTTATGTCAACAAAAAATCCGATGTACTGGCTATCCTCTTTTAGCTTATATAAAATTTGATGACAAACAATATTGTAGTTTGTATGATTTACAGTCTGCTCAATTGCAGCAGTATCGCTTTCTTTTAGCTTAATGAAAGCTTCGGGGTCCATCAAATAAGAAATTCTTTTTCCGATAACAGAATTGGTACACATAAAGAATTTCTTAAACGCCGGATTCATATGAATAATCTCTAGTTCTTTATTAAGAATAACTATTCCGTTTGGAGAAGTTTCAATAATCTTATCTGTTCTTTGTTCGGCTAGTCTTCTCATATAAGGAATGCAAGATTCAATTTCAACCATTCCGCGTAGAATTGCTTTTGCGTTCTCCAAACAAGTTGAATATCCGCAAGCAGCGCAATTTAGCTGGTCTTCCTCATTTTGCTTTCCTGTTTGTTCCAGCACATTACGAATCTGCCCTTCTGAATATTCTTCTTCTAACAAACCCGCAGCATGATTAAAGGTTGTGGTTAACTTCACCATACATTCATCAATTACAGCTTCGAAATTACTTTTTTGTTTAGCATAATTAATAACGTTCTCTTTTCTTTTGTAAACATTTTTTGCTTTTGGCAAACCAGATCCGTTAACACAACCGATAGAGCAAATCAGCGGTTCGATCATAATTTTATTATTCGTATCATTGAAAGAATTAATTGAATCAACAATATCAGTATAACCGCTCAAAGCATAAACTGATCTGTTTAAGTTATCGGTTTCAAGCGCGGCTGTTTTAGACATTCCTCCGGTTAAAGCGTAGAGTCTTGCATCACTGGCAGCTTGTTCATCAAACTCGCTTGCTTCGTATTGTTTCAAATCAATTTTCTCTTCTTCCATCCATTCTAAAAGTTCTGTAAATGTAAGCACACCGTCAATTAACCCTTTGTATTCAGCTCTTTCTGCTTCAGCTTTTTTAGCAACACAGGGACCAATAAAGACAACCTTCCAATGTGAGCCGAGTTTCTTTTTCAGCCGTTTAGCGTGAGCTATCATGGGAGAAACTATTGGCATAAGATTATCAACATTTTTTGTTTGGTACTTCTCAACGTATGTTACAAAAGAAGGACAAGCTGTTGACAAACATAACCCCTTCTCTTTCTCAGAAAAAAATTTTTTCGTTTCCTTAGCGACGTAATAAGCCGCTTCGGCAGTTTCGCACACGCAGCTAAAACCAAGTTTACGCATAAGAGAAGGCACTCGTTCTATTTGCCAATCTTCAAACAATGCCGGGAAAGATGGAGCAATACTAACAGCAACATTTTCATTTTCCTTAATCAATCGTTTCACTTTCTCGATATCGCGTCTATATTGTTTTGCGTTTTGAGGACAAACTTGCAGACACGCTCCGCACAAAATACATAATTCAACTTCAACAGATGCTTGCCCATCTTTCATTTTTATAGCATTAACGGGACAATTTCTAAAGCATCGGTAACAATCCCGGCATCGTGCTTTGTTTGTAAATATGATCTGGTTATCAACAGCTTTGAGTAACATTAATTTATTTCTTCAGTTTCTTTTACAGAGTAAATTTCTTCAGCAAGTTTTTTTTCTAAAACATTTAGAGCTTTTTCAAAACTGCATTGAGGAATGTGCTCATCGCCAATCATAACATTTGGACCCACGCCGCATTTTTCCATACAGAAAGTAGCGCTTACATCAACTGCGCTGCCTAAACCTTTGTTTTCAACGTAACCAATCATTTGCGCTATAAGTTTTTGGGATTTCTTAACATAACAATTTGTACCAACACAAACCTTAACTTCCAGCTTTTGGGAATCAGCACCATCAATAACACTTAATTTCGTTTCCATAATTCGTTTTCTGTTTTTGTAAGTGGTATGGAGCAATTTATGTGCCTTGTGGCTGCCAGGCTCAATTAGCAGGTTTTTATATAAATCCTGTATGTACGGATTGTCTTGCGATTTGTGAAGCTGAAGAGTTTTATCGCAATCGTAAAGTCCGCGTGTCCTTTCCTTCTTAGTAGAATCGTCTAGAATATAGGGCTGTCCGGCGCCGCCTATACATCCGCCAGGACAAGCCATAACTTCAATAATATCGTACTGCGCTTCCCCTTTATTAATTTTATCCAGCAATGTTCTAGTATTTTTAAGTCCGCTTACAATTGCCATTTTAACCGTTGTTCCATTTAAATATACTTCGGCTTTGCGGATTGCTTCATCGCCACGGACTTCACTGAATTCGAAATTGCTTAGCTTAACCCCATTTATTTTTTCATATGCATAACGAAGTACAGCTTCGCTAACACCGCCGCTGTTGCCAAAAATAACACCCGCACCGGTTTTGAATCCCATGGGTAAATCCGGTGATTCCGGGGTCAAACTTTCAAATTTTATTCCTGTATGCTTAATCATAGCGGCGAGTTCTTGTGTAGTTAAAACAAAATCAACTTCCTTTTCTTTTCCATTCGAAAATTCGTTTCTGTTGGCTTCAACTTTTTTTGCAGTACATGGCATAATAGAAACCACTACAAGGTCTTCCCGCTTAATTCCGAGTTTTTCTGGTAAAATTTCTTTTGCAACGGCTCCAAACATTTGCTGAGGTGATTTGCATGTTGACAAGTTTGGCAAATATTCTGGATAATATTGTTCTGCAAATTTAACCCAGCCGGGGCAGCACGAAGTAAGCAGCGGCAGATTATTGTTTTCTGTTTTACGCTGAATAAACTCTCTTGCTTCTTCTACAACTGTTAAATCAGCACCAAAAGAAGTATCGAATACTTTATCGAAGCCAAGCATCTTGAGAGCAGAAACAATTTGTCCAATAAGAAGCGTGCCCGGTTTCATACCAAAGAGTTCACCAATTGCTACTCGAACAGCGGGGGCTATCTGTACAACAACTGTTTTATTAGGATTATCAATTTCATTCCATACTTCGTTGATATTGTATCTTGGTGTTATTGCGCCGGTTGGGCAAACTCTGGCGCACTGTCCACAGTCAACGCATTCAACATCAGCTAATCCTTTACCGAATGCTGGAAGAACAGTTACTCTTGAGCCACGATGTACAAAATCTATTGCACCAATATCTTGAATTTCGTAACAAGCACGAACGCAATCTCCGCAAAGAATGCATTTATTAGGATCGCGCACTAAAGCATCCGATGATAAATCTAACTGTTGTTTTGTGTCTGTAGATTTGAAGCGAATTTCTTCAATTCCGAGATCGTTTGCTAATTTTTGAAGTTTGCAACTAACACTCTTTACACACGACGTACAGCTGCGATCATGGTTTGCAAGTAATAATTCAAGCGCAACCCTTCTGATGTTTCTTACTTCTTTTGTGTGAGTTCTAACTTCCAAACCATCTTCAGGTTTAGTAGTGCACGAAGTAAGAATTCCGCGTCCACTTATATCAACAACACACATTCTGCACGCGCCATAGGTACTAAGCTCTGAGTGATAACAAAAAGTTGGTATCTCAATATTTGCTTTACGGATTACTTCGAGAAGATTTCTTTCACCGCCAAACTCAACTTCTTTTCCATTTATTTTAAGTGTTTTCTGTTTCATATTAACCTCCCGCTGCAATAGCATTTAATCTGCATGCATCAATACAAGCCATACATTTGATACAGAGTGATTCGTTAATTACATGAAGTTCTTTTTTATTTCCGGTAATTGCGCCGGTTGGGCATTTCTTTATGCAAACCCCGCACCCTTTACACTTCTCTTTAATAATTGAAGGAGTTAGTAATGCCT